>CANNNB010000080.1 GCA_947505995.1 Comamonadaceae bacterium | reverse complement strand
TTCCCTCTAAGGGTTGTAAAAAAGGAGATTTTATCAGGTCATATGCATGCCGCCATTGACATGCAATTCTTGACCGGTAACGTAACTTGCCATAGGACTGGCCAAAAAGGACACTGCGTGGGCAATATCCTCTGGCAAACCTAGTTTACCCAATGGAATTTGTGCCAAAAGGGCTTGGTGTTGTGCCTCAGGCAGTGCGGCAGTCATGTCGGTGGCAATAAAGCCCGGCGCCACACAATTGACCGTGATGTTGCGACTACCCAACTCCCTAGCCAGGGCACGCGTCATACCAGCCACGCCGGCCTTGGCAGCAGCGTAATTGGCTTGTCCAGGGTTGCCAGAAGCACCCACTACGCTGGTGATGCTGATAATTCGGCCATAGCGCTGCTTCATCATGGGGCGCATCACAGCGCGACTCATGCGAAAAACAGCCTTCAAATTGGTGTCTAAAACGGCATCCCAATCGTTGTCTTTCATGCGCATGGCCAAAGTGTCACGCGTGATGCCAGCGTTGTTGACCAATACATGCAAGCCGCCTTGAGACTTGACGATGTCATCGATCAAGGCTTCTCCTGCGGCAGCGTCATTGACATTCAGATTGGCCCCTCGGCATCCGGAATAGGCAGACAAAGCAGCAGAAATACGTGCGGCCCCATCATCTGTGGTGGCTGTGCCAATCACTTGCAAACCTTGCTTAGCCAGCTCCAGTGCAATGGCCGCGCCAATGCCTCTGGACGCACCAGTGACCAAAGCCACTTGGCCTTTGAATTCTGTTGTTGAACCGCTCATGACAACGCTCCCTTTGCTTCTGCCAACGAAGCCGGATCGAACAACGGCAGGCCCGTCATTTCGGCGTCAATGCGCTTGACCATGCCGGCCAATACTTTGCCTGGGCCGCACTCGACCACCATGGAGATGCCCTTGGATTTGATGGTCTGAACACACTCCACCCAACGCACAGGGCCAAAAGCCTGGCGATACAGTGCATCGCGAATGCGATCAACATCTGTTTCAATGCTGACATCAATGTTGTTAATCAATGGAATTTGAGGCATTGCAAAGAAGGTTGCAGCGAGTTTTTCTTTGAGTTTTTCGGCTGCAGGCTGCATGAGACTGGAATGGAAAGGCGCTGAGACCGGCAAGTTCAATGCACGTTTTGCGCCCATGGCTTTGAGTACTTCGCAGGCTTTTTCAACGGCAGCTTTGCTACCCGCAATGACCGTTTGAGCTGGATCGTTGAAATTCACGGCCTCGACGACTTCGCCACTGCCAGCCGGAAAGCTGGCTGTGGCTTGCGCGCAGCCTTCAATGACTTTGGCAGCGTCTATGCCCAATACAGCAGCCATGGCACCCACACCCACTGCCACAGCATCTTGCATGGCAGCAGCACGGAACCGCACCAAGGGCGCGGCCTGTGCCAAGGTCAAAACACCAGCGGCCACAAGGGCTGAATATTCACCCAAGGAATGACCTGCCACAACGGCCGGTTGAGCACCACCCTCAGCCAACCAAGCTCGATAAGCTGCAATGGCAGAAACCAACATGACAGGCTGTGTGTTGGTGGTCAGGGCCAAAGCTTCTTTGGGGCCATCATGAATCAGCGCACCCAAATCTTCACCCATTGCGTCAGAAGCTTCTTTCAAAGTTTCAACGACTGCCGGATGATCACCCCAAGCGTCCAACATGCCCACAGATTGGGAACCTTGACCGGGGAAAACAAAAGCAAATGCACTCATGATTGGAAAGCAGAATTGATCAGTATTTTAAAAGAACCGAGCCCCAAGTGAACCCACCGCCAACGCCCTCGAGCATCAGAGTTTGTCCTTTGGTAATTAGCCCAGAACGCACACCGTGGTCAAGCGCCAAAGGAATCGAGGCTGCAGATGTGTTGCCGTGTTGGTCGACTGTAACAATGACTTTTTCCATTGACATTTTGAGTTTTCGCGCAGTGCTTTGCATGATACGAATATTGGCCTGATGGGGGATGAGCCAATCAATGTCTGTGGCGTTCAAACCAGCTTTGCTCAGAGATGCAAGGGCGGTTTCTTCCAAAACGCCCACTGCCAGCTTGAAAACTGCCTGGCCGTCCATTTTCAAAACGGGATCGCCCAAAATTGCACCCCCAGAAACGTGCCCAGGGACGCACAAAAGTTCTGAATATTTGCCATCGGCGTGAATGTCGGTTGCCAAAATGCCCGGCGTGCTGGATGCCTCCAACACAACGGCGCCAGCGCCATCACCAAACAACACGCAAGTGGTACGGTCTTTGAAATCAAGGATGCGGCTGAACACTTCGGCGCCAATGACCAAGGCGCGCTTGGCCGTACCGGTTTTGATCATGGCGTCTGCCACAGTCAAGGCATAGATAAAGCCACTGCAAACAGCTTGCACATCAAAAGCAGGGCAACCCACAATCCCTAACTTGCTTTGAAGCAAGGTGGCTGTCGATGGGAAGACCATGTCTGGCGTCGAAGTTGCCACAATGATTAGATCGATGTCAGAGGCCTGGCAACCAGCCGCCTGAATTGCACGCTGAGCTGCCTCGACCCCTAAGTCGCTGCTGCCAACACCTGCATCAGCAAAATGACGAGCGCGAATGCCTGTTCGTTCAACGATCCAATCGTCCGAACTTTCGATACCTTGGGCCGACAACTCAGCAACAAGGTCAGCATTGGTCAGTTTTCTGGGGGGCAAAAAGCTGCCTGTGCCCGCAATACGAGAATAAATGGTCATTCGATAGCGGCCGGGTTGGCTGAATGCTCTGCAGCAAGCCCATGTGCAATTAACAAAGGGGCTGCATGTGCAATTCGAGCAGCAACTCGACTAAGCAGTTGATGTCTGGCAGCATCATACGCTCGGTTCAAGGCAACTCCGAACGCCAACTCATCGGCCGAGCCATGGCTTTTAAATACCAATCCACGCAAGCCCAACAAGGCAGCGCCGTTGTACCGGCGATGATCAACTCGGTTTTTAAACGAATTTAGCACTGGATAAGCAAAGATAGCCGCAATTTTGGTGAAGATGCTGCGAGAAAACTCAGATTTTAGAAATCCCCCCATCATGGTCGCCAAGCCTTCACTGGCCTTAAGCGCCACATTTCCAACAAAACCATCACACACCACAATATCGACAGTTCCCTTGAAAATATCATTCCCTTCAACATTGCCGTAAAAGTTCAAATCCCCGGAGTTACCGGCTGATCGCAGCAGTTCAGCTGTTTTTTTGATGATTTCGTTGCCTTTAATGGCTTCTTCGCCAATATTCAACAAACCAACACTGGGGCTTTCATTGCCTTGCAAGACGGAAACCAAGGCCGAGCCCATGACTGCAAATTGCAAAAGATGCTCCGGCGAGCAGTCGACGTTGGCACCTAAATCCAACATGGTGGTGCCACCGCCCTTGAAATTGGGCATTTGACCTGCAATGGCAGGACGATCAATGCCATCCATTGTTTTGAGAACATAACGCGCAATGGCCATCAATGCGCCAGTATTTCCGGCAGAGACAGCTGCATCAGCCTCCCCTGCCTTGACCAATTCAATGGCGACACGCATGGAGGAGTCTTTTTTCTTGCGCAAGGCCACCTCAACAGAGTCATCCATACCCACTACTTCAGCGGCTTCAACGATGATGGCACGCTCATGCTTGAAAGAAGCCAAAGCATCTGCTCGCCCAACCAAACGCAAGCGCGCTTCTGGATGCGTTTCCAGAAAATGACGGCAAGCGGGCAACGTGACGCTGGGTCCGTGATCACCCCCCATGCAATCTACAGCAAGGGTGAAAAATTGTTTGGATGACATGATGTCAATAGACACAAATACAAAGGCCCGAGGCTACCTTGAATGTAGCATCGGGCCCGTATTTTGAGCGTCAGTTAAGCTTCTGATTTGTTCTTCAGAACTTGGCGGCCACGGTAAAAACCGTTGGGGCTGATGTGGTGACGCAAATGTGTTTCACCTGTTGTAGGCTCGACTGCGATTCCAGGCACATTCAGTGCATTGTGCGAACGGTGCATGCCACGCTTTGAAGGTGACTTTTTATTTTGTTGAACAGCCATGATGGCTCCTTGGATGCGTTGGAAGCAGCGTCGTTGTAGATCAGGACGAGTGTCCTGCTCTGCCCAAGCGCTAAAAGCGCAACGCGGCTTTGGGTTAAACAGTGAATGAACTAACGCGCCCTGAGGGCACGAAGCCGCTGATTATAGCTCATAGTTTTCACAACTTACCCGCATTCAAGTTGGTTTTTTCTTCAATTGAGCCAGTGCCGCAAACGGTTTAGGACGGGCTTCCATGGCCTCCTCAAAGGCCTCATCCACAGCCGACATGGGCACAGAAATGGGGCATGTCTCATGCAAAGGCACAATGGGAGCAGACATGATGAGCTCATCCTCAATGAGTTCAAAAATATTCAATTCTGGCGTCAAAACCAATAAATCTTCTTCAGATTCATCGTCCTCTGATTCTGCCGTCGCCTCATCCGAGACAAAACGAAAGGAGGCGTCGGCTTTCACAGCCAACCTAACCGGCTCCATACACCGCTGACACTGCATGGGTAAATCAAGTTCCGCCTTCAGGCGCATCCAAATTTGAGGATCGCCACCCAAAACTGGCACCAACTCACCTTGAATAGCCCACGAAACCTGACTGGCCTCTGAGGCATCCAAGCTTGCGTCTTCGCCCTGAGCAACCGCCAATTCAACCAATCGGGCAAACTGCTTGAGGCTTTGATGCCCTTGCAAACCTAGGCCGTCTCTTGCAAAAGCCTTGACATTGAGTCTATTCAAATCAAATTTTTTATCCATGCCTTCAGTGTAAGAGAATTGAGGCATGTCCAAAGACAATCAAAGCCCCCAAACACCCTCTTCTGGCCGCCCTCTTATTTTGGGCTCGACCTCTCGTTACCGCAAGGAATTGTTGTCTCGGCTGCAAATTCCATTTGAAACGGTGGCGCCAGATGTAGACGAAACACCGCAAGCCAATGAACGGCCCAAAGACTTGGCACTGAGATTGGCACTGGCCAAAGCGCAAGCCGTGGCCCTGAAAAACCCAGACGCCGTGGTGATTGGCTCCGACCAAGTCGCCGATCTAGAAGGGACTCCCTTGGGCAAGCCTGGTGATCACACAAACGCGACCTTGCAACTGCAACGAATGCGTGGCAAGACAGTTATTTTCCAAACGGCCTTGTCGGTTGTCTGCATTGCCTCGGGTTATGAGCGATCTGATTTGGCATCTGTCAAAGTTAAATTTCGGAATTTAACGGATGCTGAAATAGAGTCTTACTTAAAAGCAGAAGAGCCATACGACTGCGCTGGCAGTGCCAAGAGTGAGGGCTTAGGCATTGCACTTTTAGAGTCAATCGATAACGACGACCCCACCGCTTTGGTCGGCTTGCCACTTATCAGAACATGTCAAATGCTGAGAGAAGCGGGTGTGAAATTGCTATGACTCATGCGAACACGAAATTGGGCAGACTTTTTTTAGTACCCGCACCGCTGGACTTTGGTTGCGGTGAAGATATCGATCTGCCACAAGTGATGCCAATGGGAACCATTGCTGCGGCAGCCGGGATCACGCACTGGATTTGCGAGAACGCCAAAACCACACGCGCCTACCTCAAGCGAATCGATGCATGCACCCCTTTGAAAGCCAGCGTCCAAGCACAAACCATCACCGAGTTGCCCAGGCAAGTTCATAAAAAAGGCGACCATCTGGGTAGCTTTGATGCCAAACCTCTGCTGACAGTTGCGATGGCGGGTGAAGACATGGGGCTAGTGAGCGAGGCTGGCATGCCGGCTGTTGCTGATCCGGGCAGTTCTGTGGTGCGCGCTGCTCACGAACTTGGCATTCAAGTCGTTCCCTTGGTCGGTCCGGTTTCGCTTTTATTGGCATTGGCCAGCAGTGGCTTGAACGGACAAAATTTTGCCTTTGTGGGCTATCTGCCGCAAGAGGCCCAAGATCGCGCCCGAAGAATCAAAGAGTTAGAGCAATGCGCTTTGAAGTCAGGCCAAACTCAACTCTTCATTGAGACACCTTATCGCAACGCAGCACTGTGGTCATCACTGGTTCAAACTTTGCAACCTGGTAGTCGACTGGCGTTTAGCAGCGGTTTGACCTTAACGAGCGCAGTCAATCAAAGCTGTACAACGCAACAATGGCGAAAGTTGGCATCAGGAAAACTGCCGGAGGGTCTGAACAATCAGACGCCTGCCGTTTTTGCCATTGGCGTTTAAATCACCAATTTAGAAAAGCTCTGGCTAACGCCTTGGGATCCCGATCAACGAATAACGGCACTTGAGCGAATGGCTTTCCATGTTGCTTCACCCATGGCGGCACCAAAGCGCTTCACCAAACGTTCAGCCACATTGTCATGGCGTGAATAGTCAACCAGTTCTTCAGCTTTCACCACATCGCGTGCCACTTGATCGAGGCTGGCCAATTCATCGGCCAAGCCCATCTCAACCGCTTGCTGACCAGTCCAAAATAAACCACTGAACATGCCTGGTGTTTCTTTTAAACGATCGCCACGACCTTTTTTAACCACAGCAATGAACTGCGAATGAATGTCATTTAGCATGAACTGAGCATGTTTTCGTTGCGCCTCGGTCTGAGGGCTAAAGGGGTCTAAAAACCCCTTGTTTTCACCTGCCGTCATGAGCCGTCTTTCGACACCGAGTTTGTCCATCAAGCCGGTAAAACCAAAGCCATCCATGAGCACACCAATGCTGCCCACAATGCTGGCTTTGTCGACATAAATTTTGTCTGTTGCCGCTGCTATGTAGTAGGCTGCTGATGCACATGACTCTTCAACCACGGCGTAAATGGGCTTCTGATGAAGTGCTTTGAGCCGAACGATCTCATCGTTAATGATGCCAGCCTGAACGGGGCTGCCACCGGGGGAATTGATAAGCAAAATCAAGGCTTGCGAGCCAGAGTCTTCCAGCGCAGCGCGCATTGAAGCCACCACATTTTCTGCACTGGCATCTGCGCCATCTGCAATTTCACCTTTGATATTGACCAAAGCGGTATGCGGCTTTGTGATGCTGGTAGAAGTTTGGTTGTGTGAAAAAACCTGCCACAGTACCAACAACCAAAACATCAACCATCCCAACCTCAAGCCCACTTTCCATCGACGCGCAGCTTGCTGCTCTTTCAAATTGGACTTTACAAAATCTGACAAGATTTGTCGTTCCCAATTTGCCGCTTCACTTTGATTGGAAGCATGCGCAGATGCGCCCAAGGACGCTGGACGATCCAGGGTCTGGTTTGGGGTGTTGGATGATTCAGGATTTTCAGAACTCATGGGAACTCAAAAGGTTTTAAATTGAAATCAGTATGCCAGTGAACCACACCGCCTTGCTCAGACAAGGCGATTGGGATCAAACCGCCATTGCAAGGACCGCCAGCGCAAGCCCCAGAATCAGGACGGTACAAGGCGCCATGCGTGGCACAAATGAGGAATTGACCCGTTGTGTCAAAAAAGCGATTTGGTTGAAAATCCATTTCCATGGCCACATGGCTGCAACGGTTCAAGTAGGCATGAACCACTCCCTTGAAACGGATGGCAAATGCCCTGCAAGTTTGACCGCCATAAATGACGTCGAAAGGAACCGCCAAGCCGCCATCATTCAGGTCATTTGAATGACACAAAGGAATGACGGCGTTCTCAAGCATTTTCTAGCAACCATTGGTGCAACTCAGACACAGAATGCGCAATGAACTTCGGCTTCAAATCGTGGAAAGCAGCAGGCTCGTGTGCACCGTAACTGACCCCGACACTGGCACAACCCGCATTCAAAGCCATTTGCAAATCGTGGGTGGTGTCACCAATCATCAAAGTGCGTCCTGCTTCTACACCAAATTCCCGCATCAACTCATGCAGCATGAGCGGGCTGGGCTTGCCAGCAGTTTCGTCTGCCGTGCGTGAACCATCAAACATGCCCTTTAAGTCAACATCATGCAAGGCTTCGTTCAAGCCATTGCGGCTCTTGCCAGTGGCCACAGTTAACCAATGGTGTCGCGATTTCAACTCAGCCAACAAGGGCAAAACGCCTTCAAAAAGAACAATGTCGTTTTGGTGCGCCGTGTAGTGATAGCGATAGCGGAGCCCAAGTTCTGGGTATTTTTCAACAGGTACATCGGGGGCGGCGTGCGCCAGTGCTTGCATCAACCCTAAGCCTATGACATATGACGCAGCTTCTTTGCTGGGCTCTTTTCCGCCGACATCGACGACAGCGCGTTGAATGCAACGCGTGATGATGGCCGTGGAATCAAACAGCGTGCCATCCCAATCGAAGGCAATCAGGTCAAACTGACGGGGCCGTGGGCTTGGGGTTGGACTTGGGTTTGGCATGATTGACATACAGTTGCAGTTCAGAAGGTAGGTTTGATTTCAACTCGACTCGCTTGCCGGTAGCAGGGTGCGAAAACTGCAGGCGCCAGGCATGCAGGAACATTCGCTTCAGCCCCTGTTTTTGAAGTATTTTGTTCCACTCGAAATCACCGTATTTATCGTCTCCGGCAATGGGGTGTCCTTGAGAGGCCAAGTGCACCCTGATTTGATGGGTCCGGCCTGTCTTGATGGTGACCTCCAGCAAAGTACAACCCACCAAGCGCTCTGCCACTTTCACCAAGGTAATGGACCGCATGCCATCAGGGTCCTCGTTAGATGTGACCTTCACACGACGCTCGCCATCTGGCAAAAGGTATTTGTGCAGCGCGCTGTCAATGACCTTTAACTTTTCAGGCCAGCTGCCTTGCACCAAGGCAAGGTAAGTCTTACCGGTTTCCCGCTCCCTGAACTGATCTTGAAGGTGCTTGAGGGCACTTCTTTTCTTGGCCACCAGCAAAATGCCGCTGGTTTCACGGTCCAATCGGTGCACCAATTCGAGCAGTTTCGCCAAGGGCCTGGCCTGTCTAAGTTGTTCAATGACTCCAAAACTGACCCCTGAACCCCCATGCACGGCAACGCCCGAAGGCTTGTCAATGGCCATCAAAGCGTCGTCTTCCAACAACAGCGGGAATTCCCGGCCCGGCGCTGGCCTGGCCGCCTTTTCAGCCACCTTGTCCGAAATTCTGACGGGCGGTAGCCGAACAACATCACCCGTCTCAATGCGTGTGTCTGCAGAGGCGCGCCCCTTGTTCACCCGCACTTCACCACTTCGAATGATTCGATAAACGTGCGTTTTGGGCACGCCCTTGAGATGCCGAATCAGGAAATTATCCAAGCGCTGGCCGGCCGACTCTTCGTCCACAGTGAGCCATTTAACCTCCAGGGCCAGATTTGTGGCCATGGAAATGTTCGAATGTGTAGCTTGAGGCCCTATAATGCGGTTCACCGGCGTTGTGCTCTAAGTGGTTGATTTGAATGGAAATGAATTCCTGATGACAGGAGTTTAGTTCACTCTCCACCAGCAAGCGCCGTAAGTTCGATGCCGCCATGAGCGAAATTTGCAGACTGAAGGCCAGGGCCAACAGTGG
>CANNNB010000079.1 GCA_947505995.1 Comamonadaceae bacterium | reverse complement strand
CCGCCAACCTATGGGGCGCTTGGCGCAAGCCCATGAAATTGCGCCCATCATTGTTTTCTTGGCCTCAGACGAAGCCATTTTTGCAACAGGCAACGCCTACATGGTGGATGGTGGCATGACCATTTGATCATTTAGAAAAATAATTTTGAAACTCAAAACTCACTTTTTACATCTTGCAACTTACTCTAAAAACTTATGAATCAATATGACATGAAAGGCCGCCATGCGGTTATCACCGGTGGTGCAACAGGCTTGGGCTATGCCATTGCAGAACGTGTGTTGGCCTCGGGCGGCAGCGTCACCTTATGGGATCGCGACGAGGCCGGCATGGCCAAAGCCGTTGCCAATCTGAAGCACCCTGGCTTCGTGCACAGCGTGCAAGTCGATGTGTCGCAACATGCTTCAGTGGCAGCTGCCACACAGGCGACTTTGAAAATCGGACCTGTCGATGCGGTGGTCAACTCCGCAGGTATTACTGGACCTGTTACGCCGGTGGCAAACTACCCCATCGATGCATGGCAACAAGTCATGGATGTGAACATCAATGGTGTGTTTTATTGCTGCCGCGAATGGACGCCACATTTAAAGGAAAGGCCTGCTGGGCGCATTGTCAACATTGCCTCCGTGGCCGGTAAAGATGGCAACCCCAATGCCAGCGCTTACAGTGCCAGCAAGGCGGCGGTCATGGCCATCACCAAGTCGCTGGGCAAAGAGTTGGCCAGCAGCAATGTGCGTGTCAATTGCGTCACGCCGGCTGCCGTGAAAACCGCCATCTTCGATCAAATGACGCCTGAGCACATTCAGTTCATGTTGTCTAAAATTCCCATGGGCCGTTTTGGTACGACAGAAGAAGTGGCGGCCATGGTCACTTGGCTTTTGACAGAAGATTGCTCATTCTCAACTGGGGCTGTGTTTGATTTGTCGGGTGGCCGTTCAACCTATTGAGTTGTTTTCGATCACAATCTCGCCATCTCAGTTCAAGCTTTACCTCATTTTTTATCCAAGGAAGTTCCCATGAAACTCGTGCGTTATGGCCAACCCGGCAAAGAAAAACCAGGCCTCATTGATGCTGCAGGCAAGCTGCGTGACTTAAGCGGCGTGGTCTCTGACATCGGCCCAGACCAATTGTCTGACAAGGTCTTGGCCAAGTTGGCCAAACTTAAAACTGACAAGTTGCCTTTGGTGCGCGGCAAGCCCCGCATGGGTTGCCCGGTGTCCCACGTGCCAAAGTTCATTGCCATTGGCTTGAACTATGCCGATCACGCGGCTGAATCTAACATGCCCATCCCTAAAGAGCCCATTGTTTTCATCAAGGCCACTTCTTGCATTCAAGGCCCAGACGATGACGTCATGTTGCCCAAAGGTTCTTTGAAATCCGATTGGGAAGTTGAATTGGGCATTGTGATTGGCAAGCGCGCAAGCTATGTGTCACAAAAAGAAGCTCTCGACTATGTGGCAGGTTATTGCACCGTCAATGACGTGAGCGAGCGCGCCTACCAACTCGAAATGGGTGGAACTTGGGACAAGGGCAAGGGTTGCGACACCTTTGGCCCCATTGGTCCTTGGATGGTCACCAAAGACGAAGTGCCCAACCCCCAAAATCTGAAAATGTACATGGACTTGAATGGCCAGCGCATGCAAGATGGCTCCACCAAAACCATGATTTTTGGTGTCACCAAATTGGTCAGCTACGTCAGTCAGTTCATGACCCTCGAGCCCGGTGACGTAATTACCACCGGAACGCCGCCCGGCGTGGGCATGGGCATCAAGAAGGACGGTAAACCTGCGCCCGTGTTCTTGAAAAAGGGCGACGTGATGCATGTTGGCATCCAAGGCCTCGGCGAACAAATGCAAAAGGTCGTGGCCTTCAAACGCAAAGCTTAAAAGTCAGCGTTTTCACCTCTGCCGTTTGAAATGACGGCATAACAGGCGAATCAGGAATAACCCTGATTCGCTTTTTCTTTTCGCCGGATCATTCATTTTGATGCAAAATAGCACGGGCGTTCTATTTTAAAAGCCTCAACTTCATGACCGTCAGACACATCACCTCTTTATCCCAAGCTTCGCAAGCGGCCGATGATGGCAGTGGGCGCACCCTAATGAAAGGTCGTCAAACCAAAGCCGCCATCGTGAATGCAGCCTTGGGCTTGGCCTCCCAAATTGGTTTGGAAGGCCTTTCCATTGGCGCTTTGGCTGAAGTCACGAGCATGAGCAAATCAGGCGTGTTTGCGCACTTCGGTTCTAGAGAAGAATTGCAAATTTCAGTCATTCGTGAATACCACGATCAATTTGAAAGCGAAGTTTTTTACCCTGCACTCAGCTGTGCACGGGGTCTGCCCCGCTTGCAGTCATTGTTTGACAACTGGATGCAACGCACCACCACTGAAATTGATTCGGGGTGCATCTACATCAGTGGTGCTGTGGAGTTTGATGACCGGCCTGGCTCTGTGCGAGATGCCCTAGCTTCGTCGGTGAACACTTGGCAAAACGCCTTGCAGCGCTCGGTGGCACAAGCACAAGATGAAAAACATTTGACCGCCAAAGCAGATCCCTTGCAGATGGCATTTGAAATTCATGGCCTGATCTTGGCGCTGCATTACGAAGCCCGATTTTTGCGCAATCCCGGCGCAGCAGAGCGCGCCCGCAAAGGCTTTTCCGAAATTGTGGCGCGAAATCAAGCTTGATATTCCCGCCCTACTCAACATCTCAACTCTTTAAATTGCATTGAATTTTTGAAAGTCAACCATGCCAAGCTACGTCCCACCCCTGCGTGATCTTCAATTCGTGTTGCATGAATTGCTCGATTTGGAAAATGAATTGAAAGCCATGCCCAAGCATGCTGAAACCGATGCTGACACCATCAATGCGGTGTTGGAGGAGGGCGGTAAATTTGCGGCAGAAGTGGTGTTTCCCTTGAATGTGTCTGGCGATGAAGAGGGCTGCACATTGGATCGCGATACGCATGAAGTGAAGGCACCTGCAGGTTTCAAAGAAGCCTATGAAAAATACGTGGAAGGTGGTTGGGCAGCGCTCAGCGCGCAAGAAGAATATGGCGGCCAAGGCTTGCCCTTTGTGGTAAATCAATGTTTCTTTGAAATGCTGAACTCTGCCAATCAAGCTTGGACCATGTACCCTGGTTTGTCGCACGGTGCGCATGCTTGCTTGTCAGCACATGGCTCTAAAGAACAAAAAGAGATGTACTTGCCCAAACTCACCAGCGGCGAGTGGACAGGCACCATGTGCCTGACCGAACCCCACTGTGGAACTGATTTGGGCATGCTTCGCACCAAGGCCGAGCCCCAAGCCGATGGCACCTACCGTCTTACAGGCCAGAAGATTTTCATCAGTGCGGGCGAGCACGACTTGGCAGCCAACATTGTTCACTTGGTGTTGGCTCGTTTGCCAGACGCGCCCGTGGGCAGCAAGGGCATTAGCTTGTTTGTCGTTCCTAAATTCAACGTGAACGCTGATGGCACTGTGGGTGAGCGCAATGGCATTTACTGTGGCGGTTTGGAACACAAGATGGGCATTCATGGCAATGCCACTTGCCAGATGGTGCTAGACGGTGCGGCAGGTGTCATGGTGGGCCAGCCCAACAAAGGTTTGGCCGCCATGTTTGTCATGATGAACGGCGCGCGATTGGGCGTAGGCAATCAGTCTTTGGGCTTGACAGAAGTGGCCTATCAAAACGCCTTGGCTTATGCCAAAGATCGCATTCAAATGCGCAGCCTGTCGGGCGTGAAAGCGCCCTCCAAGCCAGCCGATCCCATTTTGGTTCACCCCGATGTGAGGCGCATGCTTCTGACCGCCAAGGCCTATGCCGAAGGTGGCCGTGCCTTGGCGTGCTATGGCGCCTTGCTTATCGACAAAGAATTGAACCACCCCGATGAAAAGGTTCGCGCCGATTCTGCAGAAATTCTGGCGCTTTTGACACCCATCGTGAAGGCTTTCTTAACTGACAATGGTTTTCAGGCCACCACCATGTGCCAGCAAGTCTTTGGAGGTCATGGTTACATCAAAGAGTGGGGCATGGAGCAGTATGTGCGCGATGCGCGCATCAACATGATTTACGAAGGCACCAATGGCATTCAGTCACTTGATTTGTTGGGTCGCAAGGTGCTTGGCAATCAAGGTGCGAGTTTGCAAAAATTTGGCAAATTGATTGGCAAGTTGGTGGCCCAAGAAATGGGCAATGAAGCCATGGCCGAGTTCATCAAACCGTTGGCAGATTTAGGTCAAAAAATGACGCAATTCACCACCGAAATTGGCATGAAGGCCATGGGCAATGCCGATGAAGTGGGCGCTGCTTCTGTCGATTATTTGCGGGTAGCTGGTCACTTGGTGTTTGCTTACTTTTGGGCGCGCATGGCGCAAGTGGCCTTGGCAAAAATTGCAGCTGCCGAGGAGGATGCTCAGCGCCCCGACCCGTTCTACAAAGCCAAATTGCAAACAGCACGTTTTTACTTTGCACGCTTGTTGCCAGAGACCTTGAGCTTGATGAACACAGCACGGTCTGGTGCCGATGTTTTAATGGACACCGATTTGGCCTTGGCCTGAACGACAATGGATCGAATTTCCCTTTATTTGGATTGACCTATGACTACAAACAACTTCACAACTCGCCTTTTGAAAATCAGTGCGCTGATGCTTTCATGTTTCATGACCCCTTGGGCTCTTGCCAATTCGCCTGTGGGCCAGTGGCATACCTTGGATGAGAAAACGGGGGAACTCAAAAGCATGGTGATCATTTTTGAGCAACAAGGTGTGATGAAGGGGCGTGTAGAAAAGGTTCTTCGCAAAGATGCAGATCCTGCTGCGAAGTGCGACAAGTGCAGCGATGATCGCAAGAACCAGCCGGTGGTTGGCTTAGAAATCATTCGTGGCGCTAAAAAAGCCAGTGGCAAAAACGTTTGGGAAGACGGTGAAATTCTAGATCCAGAAAATGGCAAAACCTATGCCTTGCGCTTAACGCCCATTGAAAACGGAGCCAAGTTAGAAGTGCGCGGTTCATTCGGCCCTATTGGCCGAACTCAGACTTGGGTGCGCGTTCCTTAAAGGGGCCGACTTGCTCAGAGTCTCCTTAACCCATTCCTAATTTTTGAAAGAAGCATCGCCATGTCAGATATTTTGACCCACATCGACGCAGGGGTCATGACCCTCACCTTCAACCGATTAGAGAAAAAGAACTCCATCACGGGTGACATGTATGCCGTCATGGCTCAAGCCGTTGACCAAGCTCAAGCCGATCCCGCAATCCGTGTTTTGGTCATTCAGGGTCACGAAAGTATTTTCAGCGCGGGCAATGACATTGGCGATTTTTTGAACAAGCCGCCCTCCACCGTTGATTCACCGGTTTTTCATTTCATGCGAGCCCTAACCATGTTTGAAAAACCTGTCATTGCAGCGGTTGCAGGGCCTGCTGTTGGCATTGGAACCACCTTGCTGTTTCACTGCGACTTGGTCTATGCCGGCGACAACGCCGCTTTTTCCATGCCATTTGTCAATCTAGGCTTGTGCCCTGAATTTGCATCGAGCATGCTGGCGCCGCAAATGTTTGGCTACCACCGCGCTGCCGAAGCTTTGCTGCTGGGTGAGGCCTTCTTCGCTGAGGCCGCTCTGGAAATTGGTCTGGTCAACCGTGTGGTACCCCCCACCGAAGTCAATGGCTATGCCCAGGCTCAAGCCAAGAAAATGGCAGCCAAGCCTTTGTCTGCTTTGATAGAAACCAAGCGTTTGATGAAGGGCGGGCAATCCAAGGTCATGATCGAACGCATGGGCGAGGAAGGGCAAAGTTTCAGGCGCATGCTCGCTGAGCCTGCTGCTCGTGAGGCCTTTGGTGCCTTCATGGAAAAACGCAAGCCAGATTTCTCTAAAATCTAAGTTCCTCTGCCAACTTAGACCTTCCATGACTTCCTCGCGCTCAGACCTTCCCACGGATGTTGAATTTGAGCCAGAGTTCATTGCAGCCTTGCACGATATTTACGAAGAGAAAATACTCTTTAATCAGTGGATGGGCCTGAAGGTTCGCAGCGTCAAGGCCACAGGCATTGTGGCTAGCTTGGCCATGAAGCCAGAGTTGGTTGGGCACTTTGCCTATCACCGCATTCACGGTGGTGTTATCAGTGCTGTCCTCGATGCCATGGGCAGTTTGGCGGTCATGGCCGCTTTAGGTGCCAAGCACATGGATGAGCCCGTAGCCAAACGCTTAGAGCGCTTTACACGCCACAGCACCATTGACTTGCGAATCGATTTTCTCCGACCAGGGATTGGGGAGCAGTTCACCATCCATGCCGAAGCGGTTCGGGTGGGCGCTCGAGTTGGCAATGCCCGTATGGAATTTCGCAGTGCCGATGGCAAATTGCTGTCAACGGGCACGGCTGCTTATCTCACTTCTTAAAGTGCCAGCATTTTGGAAGCGCGCAAACCCTGCTGTGCATGCCGTATTCGGGTGCCCTCTTAGACAGGTGCACAATGTCAGCTTGATTTTGATTCAGATTGTGTTACATGCGCCACCACGGTGAAAGCTCTCCTTCAGCAGCCAACCCAGCTGCCAACACCCCCAAAGATTCAGACAGCAGAACCCTGAAAAGATTGCTGCCTTATTTGCTTACCTACAAATGGCGAGTGGCTGCGGCCTTGCTTTTCATGGTGGGCGCTAAATTGGCCAATGTCAGCGTGCCCTTGTTGCTGAAAGACTTGATCGATGCCATGAGCTTCAAGCCCAATGACCCGATTCAAATCTTGGTGGTGCCTGTGGCTTTGCTAGTGGGCTATGGTGCGCTGCGGCTCATGACCTCTGCTTTCACCGAACTGCGTGAATTGGTTTTTGCCAAAGCCACACAAGGCGCGGCGCGCACCATTGCACTAGAGACTTTTCAGCATTTGCATGCCCTGAGTTTGCGTTTCCATTTGGCCCGTCAAACAGGCGGCATGACACGAGACATTGAACGCGGTGTGCGTGGCATTGAATCGCTTATTTCGTACTCGCTTTACAGCATTGTGCCCACCTTGATTGAGGTGGCGCTGGTGCTCACCATTTTGGCTGTCAAGTTTGATGCATGGTTTGCTTGGATCACACTGGCCGCATTGAGTTTTTATATTTTCTTCACAGTGCGCATTACGGAGTGGCGAACGCATTTCAGAAAACAAGCCAACGAATTTGATTCAGCAGCGCACACCAAAGCCATCGATTCATTGCTAAATTATGAAACTGTGAAGTACTTTGGCAATGAAGCTTATGAGGCCAATCGGTATGACGAAAGTTTGGAGCGACTGCGCAAAGCAAGGTTGAAATCGCAAACCTCTTTGTCCTTGCTCAACACCGGGCAACAATTGATCATTGCAGTAGCTTTGGTAGCCATACTGTGGCGCGCCACGCAAGGTGTGGTGGAAGGGCGCATGACCTTGGGCGATTTGGTCATGATCAACGCCTTCATGATTCAACTTTACATCCCTCTGAATTTCTTGGGCGTGCTCTACCGTGAAATCAAACAAAGCTTGACCGACTTGGACAAAATGTTTGTGCTCATGGACCGTGAACGCGAAGTGGCCGATGTGCCCAACGCCACCGATTTGAATTGTGAAAACGGTGCACTTTTGAAATTTGAATCTGTGTCCTTTGCTTATGAGCCAGACCGGCCCATTTTGCACAACATCAGTTTTGAAATTCCCTCTGGTAAAACAGTGGCGGTAGTGGGCCCTTCAGGTTCTGGTAAATCGACGCTGGCGCGTTTGATGTTTCGCTTCTATGACGTGCAGCAAGGGCGCATCACCATCAATGGCCAAGACATTCGCCAAGTCACACAGCACAGTGTGCGCAAAGCATTGGGCATCGTGCCGCAAGACACCGTTCTGTTCAACGATACGGTGGCTTACAACATTGGCTATGGTCGCACGGGTTCTACGCAAGAAGAAATTGAAACAGCGGCCAAAGCGGCACGCATTCACGATTTCATCGCCTCCACACCCAAAGGCTACGCCACCTCTGTGGGTGAACGCGGCTTGAAACTCTCGGGCGGTGAAAAGCAGCGCGTGGCCATTGCACGAACCCTGCTCAAAAACCCGCCCATCTTGGTTTTTGATGAAGCCACCTCGGCACTCGACTCGGCCAATGAACGTGCCATTCAAGCTGAGTTGGCCAGCGCGGCCCAAAACAAAACCACCTTGGTCATTGCCCACCGCTTGTCTACGGTGGTAGATGCCCATGAAATACTGGTCATGGAAGCTGGGCACATCATTGAACGGGGCAACCATGCCCAACTGCTGCAACTCAATGGCCGATACGCTCAAATGTGGGCTTTGCAGCAAAATACCGAGTCGACGGAATAATCCAGCCTTCATTGACTTGCAATCTATCAAGTAGGGCTTGCTTGATGCCAATAAAGGCGTAGGATGCGTCAGTGAAAGTTTGTCAATTAAAGTCGCATTAAAATGCGCAGAAAAGTCATAATTCTATGAATTTTTCATTGGCAATTTATGGTAATGCAATGACGCAAAAAAATAAGAAAATAATCTCGCAATACGATCATCCCGATCAGTTCCTTCCATTGCTTCCAGCAGAGCATGTCGCTGGGCCACTTTACGAAAAAGCCAGCCAACTTATCAAGCAGGCAACCCACCTGAGCGCCTTGCCCACTTCAGGCAAAAGAGCCCTGCGCCCGTTGTTGCGCAAGATGAATTCTTACTACACCAACAAAATGGAAGGGCAGCACACCCGCCCCTCCGAAATTGATCAGGCTTTGGCGCAAGAATTTAGCCAAAACTCAGACATTGCTAGAAAGCAACGCTTGGCTTTGGCTCACATTGAAGCTGAGGTCTTGTGCGAGCAGTGGGCAGAGCAGCAATTGAGCAAAGAACTGGACCCTCTTGCCTATTTGTACCAACTCGAAACTTTGAAGCAAATTCATGGGCACTTGTTTTCACATGCTTCTGACGTAGATTTAAAGCAATCTGATGGCTCGGTCATGAAGCCTGGTTTTTTCAGAACTCAAAAAGTCCAGATTGGTCTGCATGAGGCGCCAGCGCCAGAATCTCTCGATTCATTTTTGAAGGTGTGGCAAGGCGCCTATTCGAACGTACGCAAAGGCGAAGCCAGTGTCGTCGCTGCAGCTGCAGCCCACCATCGATTGACTTGGGTACATCCCTTCTTGGATGGCAACGGCCGAACCAGCCGACTGCATACGCATCTGTTATTCAATGCCATGGAACTGTCAGCAGGTCTTTGGTCGCCTTTGCGTGGTTTTGCCAGAACCGAGGGGCAATACAAATCATTGTTGCAGGCAGCAGATGAACACCGGCGTGGTGACCTCGATGGCCGCGGTAATTTAACGCAAGCAGGCTTGGTCAACTGGATTCACTACGTTCTAGACATGTGCTTGGACCAAGTTCAATTCATGACACACAACTTAAAACAAGATGGCATGTTTAACAGGATTGCAGCCTCGCTGACCTTTGAGGCTGCCAGTCAAAACAATGGCATCCGCATAGAGGCACTCAGGCCACTTCAATTTTTGT
>CANNNB010000078.1 GCA_947505995.1 Comamonadaceae bacterium | reverse complement strand
CAGATTGAAATAGAGACCGAATTGCTTCAGGTTTTGCAGTCTTAACAGTGCGCTAAGCGCTGGTGACACTGTGTCGATGGTTTAACTTTTTTTTCGAGGAGGCAATCCTGTGTGCTGAGTAAGCAGACTGCCTCTTTTGGGAGATGCCGATTCACTGGGCGTGCTGTTTTTGCGACGCGCGCTTTGGTAATCATCTGACAATGGCTGCCAAGTAGGAATTAAGTGGTGCTTGCCGTTGCCAATGAGGTCTGCTCTGCCCATGGCCTTGAGCGCATCTCGCAAAAGTGGCCAATGCTTGGCATCGTGATAGCGCAAAAAAGCTTTGTGCAATCGGCGGCGTTTTTCGCCCTTGACCACATCAACTTTTTCACTGTCGCGCGTAATTTTGCGCAAAGGATTTTTGGTCGTGTGGTACATGGCCGTGGCGGTGGCCATCGGACTAGGATAAAAGGTTTGAACTTGATCTGCGCGAAAGCCATTTTTCTTAAGCCAAATGGCCAAGTTCATCATGTCTTCATCGCTGGTGCCAGGGTGTGCTGCAATGAAGTAAGGCACCAGAAATTGTTTCTTGCCAGCTTCCGCACTGAACTTGTCAAACATGCTCTTGAACTTGTCGTAAGAACCAATGCCAGGCTTCATCATCTTGGTAAGCGGGCCCGACTCTGTGTGTTCAGGTGCAATTTTCAGATAGCCGCCCACATGATGGGTAACCAACTCTTTGACATACTCGGGACTTTGAACTGCCAAGTCATAGCGCAAACCCGAGCCAATGAGAATCTTTTTAATGCCCTTCAAACTACGCGCTTTGCGGTACATCTGAATCAGTGGGCCGTGGTCAGTGGTGAGGTTGCTGCAAATGCCTGGAAATACGCAACTTGGCTTGCGGCAGGCCGCTTCAATTTCGGGTGATTTGCAACCTAACCGGTACATATTTGCAGTGGGCCCGCCCAAGTCTGAAATAACGCCCGTAAAGCCCTTGACCTTGTCTCGTATATCTTCAATTTCACGCAGCACGGAGGCTTCACTGCGGCTTTGAATGATGCGCCCCTCATGCTCGGTGATGGAGCAAAACGTACAGCCACCAAAGCAACCGCGCATGATATTCACAGAAAAGCGAATCATCTCCCAGGCGGGTATTTTGGTGGCCCCATCATGCGAGCCATTTTCGTCGGCATAAATAGGGTGAGGGCTGCGCGCATAGGGCAGGTCAAAAACCGCATCCATTTCGGCTGTAGTGAGCGGGATAGGCGGTGGCGTGATCCACACATCGCGCGCGGTAGCACCCTCGCCGTGCGCTTGCACCAAACATCGTGCGTTGCCAGGATTGGTTTCTAAGTGCAACACGCGGTTGGCATGCGCATACAGCACAGAATCAGATTTAACTTGCTCATAACTGGGCAAGCGAATAACGCTTTTGTCGCGTGGTGGTACTTTGTGCAAGCCTTTGCCCATCATGGCCGGCATCTGGGGATTGGGCACAAAAGTGAGCGTTTTAACAGTTGCATTCTGTTGATCGGCCACTGTCTGCGCTTCATCTTCTCGAGCGCAAGTTGCGCCGTTTTCACGCGCCTGGTCTGAAATCATCAAGTAGGGATTGACGTGAGCTTCTACATGTCCTGGGGTGTCGACCGATGACGAATCAATTTCAAACCAGCCTTCTGGCGTTTGACGCTGAACAAAAACAGTGCCCCTGACATCGACGATGTCTTGCACGGGTTCTCTCGCAGCCAATCTGTGTGCAATTTCAACCACTGCGCGTTCGGCATTGCCGTAGAGCAATAAATCACATTTGCTGTCAACCACAATCGATCTGCGCACCTTGTCTGACCAATAATCATAGTGCGCAATGCGCCGCAAAGAACCCTCAATGCCACCCAGTACGATGGGAACATCTGAAAAAGCTTCTCGGCAGCGTTGGCTGTAAACAATGGCCGCGCGATCGGGTCGTTTGCCACCAACATCACCAGCGGTATAGGCATCGTCGGATCTAATTTTTCGATCAGCCGTGTAACGGTTGATCATGGAGTCCATGTTTCCTGCTGTGACACCCCAAAATAAATTGGGCTTGCCCAAAGCCCGAAACGGCTCGGCACTTTGCCAATCGGGCTGGGCAATGATGCCCACCCGAAATCCTTGCGCCTCTAGCATTCGACCAATGACGGCCATGCCAAAACTTGGATGATCAACGTAGGCATCCCCTGTGACCAAAACGATATCGCAACTGTCCCAACCCAACTGAGTCATTTCTGCACGACTCATGGGTAAAAAGGGAGCCGTGCCAAAGCGAGCAGCCCAGAACTTGCGGTAGCTGTTCAAAGGCTTGGCATTGCGCGGAAAAAAGGAGACGTCGACCAGAGCGTTCATGAATCAATATTGGTAATACCCCTAGTTTAGAGCCTCTTTGAGAACATGTCCGTTAGAGGGTCTCTATTGGTCATGATTAGTTCTATCGAACCCTGTTTTTCATCAAGATTGCAGGTCTTCAAAACAAAAAGTCTTATCTGCGTTCCCTTCACCGCCGAAACCTTCAGCCATAATTCAAACATGTCTTCTGAAGCTCAAGAACTTAACTACCCCCGATCAAAAACGGAGTTGTTTCTGGTTTTCACCTTCATGGCCCTTCAAGGCGTTGGTGGTGTTGTGGCCGTCGTTCAACAAGAGCTGGTCGAGCGCAGAAAGTGGATGACAAAAGCGCAATTTATTGAAGAGTGGTCGGTTGCCCAAGTTATGCCAGGTCCCAACGTGGTCAATCTTGGCCTTATGCTAGGCGGCAAATACTTTGGCATGGGAGGTGCCTTGGCAGCAGTTTGCGGCCTCATTTGCGGACCCCTCGTTGTGGTCTTGGGCTTGGCCATCATGTTTGGCGGTGTAGCAGACAACCCTGTGGCGCAAGGTGCACTTAAAGGCATGGGTGCTGTGTCTGCGGGTTTGGTCATTGCCACAGGACTCAAACTCAGCACCACCCTGCCTAAAAACCCTATGGGCTTATGGCTTGCCATTCCTTTTGCAGTTCTGACATTTGCTGGCGTGGGTATTTTTAGATTGCCTTTGGCTTGGGTTTTACTTGGCTTAGGCAGCTTGGCCTGTTACATCACCTACCGAGCCTTGATACAAAAAAACTCTGAACTTAATTCCAAAAAAGATCGGGAGTCAACTTGAACATAAGCCTGTCTCTTAGTCCTCAAGACTGGTTCGAGTTGTTCGTGCATTTTGCAGTCTTGTCCCTGATGGGAATTGGTGGTGCTATCACCACCGCGCCAGAAATGCATCGATTTTTGGTCAATGAAAAACATTGGCTAACAGATTCATCTTTTTCTTCTTGCATTGCACTGGCACAGTCTGCACCCGGCCCAAATGTGCTGTTTGTCGCGCTCATGGGATGGCAAATTGGTGTCAATGCAGGAGGTGGGTTAAGTGCTGGTGCAACAGCCTGGTGGCTTGGTTTGCTGGGTGTGTTTCTGACCATGGTGGGCATCATGTTGCCCTCCTCCATCTTGACTTACAAAGCCACCAAATGGGCCCACGTCAACCGTAATTTGACATCTGTTCAGGCCTTCAAGGCTGGCATGGCACCCATTGTGATCGGGCTCTTGGTATCGACGGGTTGGCTTTTATCTGCTGCTCACCGCGACTTTGCACAAGACTGGAAAATTTGGATGGTTACCGCTGCCGCAATTGGGCTCATGCTGAGAACTTCGATTCACTTGTTGTGGTTGGTTGCGGCTGGCGGCATTTTGGGCGCAGCAGGTCTGCTGTGAGCTTACGACCCCAAACGCTGCCTTACCGCTTCAAACAAACAAACACCGCTGGCCACTGACACATTCAAGCTCTCAACAGCACCCTGCATCGGTATGCTGACCAACTCGTCACATGTTTTGCGCGTGAGTTGCCGCATACCAGGCCCTTCAGCACCAAGAACCAAGGCCACAGGGCCTTTTAAATCTGCTTGGTAGATATTTCGCGGCGCATCCCCACTGGTGCCAATAATCCAGATAGAGCGCTCTTTGAGTTCACCCAATGTTCTTGCCAAATTGGTCACCATGAAATAAGGCACAGTTTCAGCAGCACCACTGGCCACTTTGGCCACGGTGGCATTGATGCCCGCAGCGTGATCTTTGGGCGCAATGACGGCATGCGCACCCGCACCATCGGCTACGCGCAAACATGCACCCAAATTGTGAGGGTCTGTGACACCATCCAACACCAAGAGCAAGGGAGGGCCCTGAACTTGGTCTAGCAGGTCGTCTAGCGAATGTGCTTGCGGCAAGGTTTCTACGCGAGCTGCAACGCCTTGGTGTCCATGACTGCCCGCCAACTTGGCCAACCTCATGCTGTCGGCCTCAATCAACCTAACACCTGCCTCTTGAGCCCGTTCAATGAACTGACGCATTCGGGCATCGCGACGTGTGGTTTCGAAGTAAATCTCTACGATGGAATGAGGCGCTGTTTTTAAACGAACACCGACTGCATGAAAGCCGAAAAGAATTTTGGGAGAAGACATGCCCCAATTATCGTTGGGATATGAGCTGCCCAGCTTGTAGAGTGAGCGTTCGATCACAGCGATCAGCCAATTTTTGGTCATGGGTGACCAAAATTAAGGTCGTTCCTCGGGCCTGATTCATAGAGAGCATCAAATCCATGATGCTTTCCCCAGTTTGTGCATCTAAACTGCCAGTTGGCTCATCGGCCAAGAGCAGTTGTGGTTGAACCACAAAGGCACGGGCAAGGGCAACACGTTGCTGCTCGCCGCCGCTGAGAACTTTGGGGAAATGACTCAAGCGCTCGGCAAGACCAACTTGCGACAAGATCTGTTTGGCCAAATGCGCTGCATTTCTCAACCCTGCAAGTTCCAGTGGCAACATGACATTTTCTAGAGCTGACAAATGACCCATCAGTTGAAAATTCTGAAAAACAAAGCCCAACTTTTGACCGCGCCATGCAGCTCGTTGGTCTTCTGTCATGTCAAATATTTGCTGGCCCGCAAGAGAAACTTGACCTTCGGTGGGCGTATCTAAACCTGCCATGATGGCTAACAAAGTGCTTTTGCCTGAGCCAGAAGCCCCCAAAATAGCCACAGATTCCCCTGCACTCACGGAAAAATCAATATCGCGCAAAATAGCCAGCGGGCCGCTTGCATCTGTGACCACCTTACTCACATGACTGACTGAGATCATTGTTCCTGACATGTACCAAATTTCCTTACAACGACAATACTTTAACTGGCTTGTGGTGGGCTTATTCTGCGCGGGCTTTTACTTGCCCCTGTGGGCCAGCGAGTCACTAGCCCATTTAAACAACAAGTCACAACAGAACACAGAGAAAATCGTGTTAATAGTGGGTGACTCTTTAAGCGCAGAGTATGGCCTCACAAGAGGCACGGGCTGGGTTCAGCTAATGAGTGAGCAAGCTGCCAAAGAGATGGTGAAAGTGCGAATTGTGAATGCCAGCATCAGCGGTGACACAAGTTCAGGTGGCGTCAGCAGGTTGCCCCAATTGCTTCAAATTCACAAACCTCATCTCCTGATCGTGGAGCTGGGCGGCAACGATGCCCTTAGAGGCTTGAGCATGCGAATGACGCAACAGAATTTAAGCAGCATGGCCAAACAAGCCAAAAAAACCGGTGCCAAAGTAATGCTGGTTGCCATGCAGATACCCCCCAACTATGGCGCTAACTACGCGCAGCAAATAGCACAAGCCTATCAATCAGTGTCCAAAGAGACTGGCGCTGAACTTAACAACAGTTTTTTAAAAGGCATTGCCGACGATGCCGATCCCTTAAAGTGGTTTCAGCCAGATCGCATTCACCCCAATGAAGGGGCACAAAACACCATGATGAAAAACATCTGGCCTCAACTTAGGAAAATGCTGGCAGAACCAAAGTAGCAAGCAGGGAATGCAGACGCCTGAAGTTAAGGGGCTTGAGGCGTATCTGATTCTGGCAAAACCGCGTTGGCTTCATCCGCAATGTCTTCCGAAGCTAAGTCAGTCGATTCCGGCGAGTCGGTTCGTTTTTCAGACTTGGCCTTCAGCTTATCTTCTTTTTTGCGCTTCTTCGCCAATTCTTTTTGACGTTTTTCGTAGCCGTAATTGGGAGTTGCCAAGGTATTTCTTTCTATTCAATGGCATCCACTGTATCAGCTTGGCATTCAATCTTCTAAAACGCTTAGAAATTCAGACACTGAGTTGCTGTTTTGGCCAAATCGTTGATTAAATCTTGTGGGTCTTCAAAGCCTGTTGAAAAACGAACCAAGTAGCCTTGCTGAAGATGAGAAGGCCATTGTGAACGCACGCTGGCGATGTTGTAGGGCACCACTAAGCTGACAGGGCCGCCCCAGCTGTAGCCCAACTTGAAGAGACTCAGGCTGTCGCAAAATGCATCAACTTGGGCTTGTGTCAAGGAGGGGTGGAGCATCACGCTGAACAAGCCTGCGGCTAGGCCATGGGCGCCTTGAGGTGCACACAAGGCTTGCCAATGGTCATGGCCGGGGGAACCCTCTATGGCAGGATGAAGAACTTGCACGCAGGCCTTCTGGGTTTTCCACCATTGGGCCAATTGCCGCGCAGACTGGTCTTGCGCCGCATATCGCAATGAAATGGTGGGGAGCGAGCGAAGAATACTTTCTACGTCGTTAGCGCCGACACAAACGCCCAAACGACTCATGGTCATTTTGAGCTTCAAAGCCAAGGCATCATGACAGGTCATGACACTGCCCATGAGCACATCGCCGCCGCCGCTTGGATATTTGGTCAGGGCATGAACCGTGAAATCAACAGACAAACTGCTATCGCCCAACAAGTTAAATGGTTTGAATGCCAGACCTGCACCCCATGTGTTGTCTAAGCCGGTTAAAACATGGTGCGATTGACAGACCTTCAACAAGCCAATCAAGTCAGGAAACTCCATGCTGATTGAGCCAGGGGCTTCTAGCCAGACCAATTGGGTGTTTGGTTTTATTTTGGCCGCTAGATCTTGGGGATCCATGGCATCGTAATAGGTATGCGAAATTCCAAAGGCTGCAAGTTCACCCTCAGCCAAAACCTTATTGGGCCCATAAGAGTTGTCTGGCAGCAAAACATGATCGCCCGTTTTCAAAAAAGCAAATGATGCGACTGCCAAGGCCGCCAAGCCGCTGGGTGTTAGAACACAATGTTTGCCGCCCTCTAAGGCGCAAAGTCGCTCCTCAAGCGTGAAGCTTGTGGGCGTGCCGTGGGTCCCATAGGTGTAGGCCGATTTGTCTTTCCAATCGCGTTGCCGCATGGCCGCCACATTGGGAAAGAATACAGTAGAGGCTTTGAAAACGCCCGCCTGAGGTGCAAGGAACTCAGCCGGTGGGGTGTAGCCGTGGTGAATGAGGTTTGTAGAAATATGGGATGTGGTTTTATCTGTCATCCCAACATCCTAAATCAGACTTTCCACTTTTCAATCAATTTTTTGGGATTCATGCTGTCATATCCCTCAAAAGGCTGATGAATCCAAGGGTTGGTTGGCAGAAATTCAACAGAATAGTCAGGCTGAAAACCAGAAAGACCCTTGGTCCAAATGACTGCACTGCGAAGTTCTGTGATGGGCTTGTAATTGGTTTTCAACATGTCGACCACGGCATGCAGGGTGTGCCCTGAATCGGCCAAATCGTCGACCAACAAAACACGGCCAGCGATTTCACCCTTTGGGGTGGTAATAAATCGCGCGATGTCCAAATGACCTTGAATGGTGCCGGCATCAGCCCGATAAGAGCTGGTGGACATGATCGCCAAGGGCTTGTCGAAAATGCGAGACAAAATATCGCCAGGACGCATACCGCCCCTTGCCAAACACAAAATGGTATCGAATTCCCAACCCGATTGATGCACCTTGATGGCCAATTTTTCAATCAGATTGTGATATTCGTCGTAGCTCACGTACAGGTGTTTGCCGTCTTCAGTCAGCATGCGGATTCTCCAAAGGTTGGTTCATTTCACTTAAATGTGAAGCGATGTGTTGAAATCAATTAAAGGGGCGTCAAAAAAGGGTGGTGCATCAAAATGGTGTGGTCCCTGTCTGGGCTGGTCGACACCAAGTGAATGGGAACGCCGGTGATGTGCTCAATGCGCTGTAAATACAAACGAGCATTGACAGGCAACTTGTCAAATTGTGTGACGCCCACTGTGCTGTCTGTCCAGCCTTCAATGGATTCATAAATAGGTTTGCAGCGCGCAATGTCCTCAGCGCCCATGGGCAGAATGTCGACAATTTCGCCATCCAATTCATAACCCGTACAAAGTTTTAACTCTTTCAAGCCGTCAAGGACATCGAGTTTGGTAATGCACAAGCCAGACAATCCATTGACCTGAGCGCTGCGCTTGAGCAAAGCGGCATCGAACCAGCCACAGCGTCTGCTGCGACCCGTGGTTACACCCTTTTCGGCGCCCACCGTACTCATGTGCCAGCCGGGTGTGCCTTCTTTTTCCCATTCCAACTCGGTTGGAAACGGTCCGCCGCCAACTCGGGTGCAATAGGCCTTGGTAATGCCCAAAACATAATGCAACAAACCAGGGCCCACACCTGAACCCGCAGCGGCATTGCCAGCCACGCAGTTGCTTGAAGTGACATAAGGGTAGGTGCCGTGATCGACATCGAGCAGTGTGCCTTGCGCACCTTCGAACAACAAGTTGGCGCCCAAGCGGTGTGCGTCGTTCAGTTCGCGAGACACATCCGCCATCATGGGCTTCAAGAGTTCTGCGTGTTCCATGGCCTCTTCGAAAACTACCTCAAATTGCACTTCCCCGTTTTTGACATAGGGCTTGAGTGCATCACCAAAAATGAACTTCTCCGAGCCCAGATAAGTTTTCAAAACATGGTTGTGTAAATCCAATAGTTCTTTGAGCTTTTGCGCAAAACGCTCAGGGTATTTTAAGTCCTGCACTCGCAAAGCACGGCGTGCAATTTTGTCTTCATAAGCGGGGCCAATGCCTCTGCCTGTGGTGCCAATTTTTTCTGTACCGCCTTGCTCACGAGCCGCCTCACGCGCGACATCCAAAGCAGCATGAAATGGCAATATCAAAGGACAAGCTTCACTGATACGCAGGCGGGAACGAACCTCAACACCCGCTTTTTCAAGGCCTGCAATTTCTTCAAACAATTTGCCGGGAGACAACACCACACCATTGCCGATGTAACACTTGACGCCTGCACGCATGATGCCACTGGGAATGAGGTGCAAAGCCGTTTTGACGCCATTGATGACCAATGTGTGGCCCGCATTGTGCCCCCCTTGAAACCGCACAACACCTTGAGCGCTTTCAGTCAACCAATCAACCAATTTGCCTTTGCCCTCGTCCCCCCACTGGGTTCCAACAACGACAACGTTACGTCCTTTGATCATGTTCATTTTGTATTGTTTTCAATGGCTTTTACGATCCACTGCCCCGCAAGCTCAAAGAGTTCGCGATCACATTGGAATTCATCTATTTCACTTTCGTGCCCAGGCAAACTGCACACCACAGTTTCACCGTGCATGCGCAACTGCGCAATGGCCGAACGCAGGT
>CANNNB010000077.1 GCA_947505995.1 Comamonadaceae bacterium | reverse complement strand
GTCTTTTTTTAATGATCCAACCGGCGAATCGCTCAGGTAAAGCGGACAGCGAGGGCAACCCATGATTTCGGTCATGGCTTTACATTGCCCTTGGAGAACTCATTTGTCCGCTGACACCATAGCTTTGCTCAATACGCCTCTCAATGCGCTGCATCACGAACTGGGCGCACGGATGGTGCCATTTGCTGGCTACAGCATGCCAGTTCAATACCCTATGGGCTTGATGGCTGAACACCATCACACAAGGTCTGACGCCGGCTTGTTTGATGTGTCTCACATGGGTCAGTTGCGATTGGTCGGTGCCAATGCCGCTACAGCCTTTGAATCCTTGATGCCTGTTGATGTGATTGATTTACCTGTGGGCAAACAGCGCTACGGATTACTCCTCACGGCTGAAGGCACCATCATTGACGACTTGATGTTTGTAAATCGCGGCACCGATATTTTTGTCATTGTGAATGGCGCGTGCAAAGTAAACGATATCGCTCACATTCAAGCACGCATAGGTTCAAAGTGCCAAGTCATTCCCCTGCCTGATCGTGCGCTCTTGGCATTGCAAGGCCCCAAGGCAGTGACCGCTTTATCGCGCATGGTTTTTGGGGTAGAAAAACTGGTCTTTATGACGGGTGCATCGTTTGAGTGGCAAGGCGCAGATTTGTTCATCACGCGCTCTGGCTACACCGGTGAGGATGGATTTGAAATTTCTGTGCACAACGATCATGTTGATGCATTTGCGCGTGCGTTGTTAGATCAAGCAGAAGTCAAGCCAATTGGCTTAGGTGCTCGAAACTCTTTGCGCCTTGAAGCTGGCTTGTGTTTGTATGGCAACGACATTGACACCAGCACCACGCCCATTGAAGCGGGTCTCAATTGGGCCATTCAAAAAGTTCGCCGCACTGGTGGTGCACGCGCAGGTGGTTTTCCTGGAGCCGACATTGTGTTGGAACAATTGGATGGCACCCGCGCCCTCACACGAAAGCGTGTGGGGCTTATTGCGCAAGAACGCGTGCCAGTGCGTGAGCATGTGGAATTGCAGAACATGCAGGGCACCAAAATTGGCGAAATCTCTAGCGGCTTGTTGGGCCCCACTGCCAATGTGCCCGTGGCCATGGGCTATGTTGACCTGGAAAGTGCCAGCTTAGGAACTGTTGTGAACGCCATCGTGCGCGGCAAGGCTGTGCCAATGACCGTGAGCGCTATGCCGTTTGTACCCAATCGCTATTACCGCGGCTGAAATACAAAAACTTTTGAAAACAATTGTGATCTGACCCCATTAATTAATTGTGATCTGACCCCAATTAACTGAACCAAATTAAACAAGGAGTGAGAAATGAGTTTGAAGTACACGGAAGAGCATGAGTGGATTTTGTTGAACGGCGATGTGGCCACTGTGGGCATCACGCACCATGCACAAGATGCGTTGGGGGATGTGGTGTTTGTTGAACTGCCTGAAGTTGGAAGCAGTTTTGAACAAAAGGCTGTGGCGGGCGTGGTCGAGTCTGTCAAGGCGGCTGCCGATGTTTACATGCCGATCAGTGGTGAAATTACAGAAGTGAATGAAGCACTGCGTGACGATCCCTCCTTGGCAAATACCGACCCTCTGGGTGCCGGTTGGTTTTTTAAGGTCAAGCTGTCTGATGCATCGCAAGTGGATGCGCTGCTGGACGAAACTGCTTACTCGGCATTTTCAGCGTCTCACTAAAAAAATTGTCTTTTAATTTTTAATTCTTGATCAAACTTTGAGTCTGAAAGTCAAACCATGTTGATGTCCTCTGCCGCACCTTTAAGTCAACTCGAGCACGAGCATGAATTCATTTCACGCCACATTGGCATCAGTGAAGCAGATGAAAAGCACATGCTCTCGGTCATTGGCGAGGCTTCCCGCCGTGCGCTCATTGACAGCATCGTGCCAGCCTCCATTGCACGCAGTCAGGCTATGAAGTTGCCTGCGCCCATTACAGAGGCCGGTGCTTTGGCAGAGCTCAAAGCCATGGCACAACAAAATCAAATACTCAAAAGTTTCATTGGACAAGGCTATTACGGCACACACACGCCGGGCGTGATCTTGCGTAACATTTTGGAAAACCCCGCTTGGTATACCGCATACACACCCTACCAAGCCGAAATTAGTCAAGGCCGCATGGAAGCATTGGTCAATTTCCAAACCATGATTTGTGATTTGACAGCCATGCCCATTGCCAACGCGTCCATGTTGGACGAGGCCACGGCTGCTGCTGAAGCCATGACCTTGGCCAAGCGTTCAGTCAAATCAAAAAGCAACAACATCATTGTGGCCAGCGATTGCCATCCGCAAACCATTGAAGTCATTCAAACGCGTGCAGCGCCTTTGGGCTTGAAAGTATTGGTGGGTTTTGCCCCCGAACTCATGAAGCAACACGACTACTTTGCCGTGGTGGCGCAGTACCCCTCTACTTCAGGCATGACACATGATTTGAAAGATGTCATTGCTCAGGCTCATGCCGCACAAGCCGCCTTCATTGTGGCCGCCGATTTGTTAGCCCTCACACTCCTCACACCACCTGGCGAGCTAGATGCCGACATCGTGGTGGGCACCACCCAGCGCTTTGGCATGCCCATGGGCGCAGGTGGCCCGCACGCTGCCTACCTGGCTTGCCGCGACGAGTACAAACGCTCCATGCCAGGGCGTTTGGTCGGTGTGAGTGTAGACGTGCATGGCAACCCCGCCTATCGCTTGGCTTTGCAAACACGCGAACAACATATTCGCCGCGAAAAAGCCACTTCCAATATTTGCACAGCACAAGTTTTACCCGCGGTGGTGGCCAGCATGTACACGGTCTATCACGGCCCTTTGGGCTTGAAACGCATTGCCCAACGCGTGGCCAGTTTCACCGCCATCTTGGCCGAAGGTTTGGAAAAAATTGGTTGCAAACTGGCACACAAATCGGCTTTTGACACGTTGCAAATTAGCACCGGTGCTCGGACCGAAGCTGTGATGCAAAAAGCCTTGAGCAAAGGTTTGAACTTACGCAAGTTAGGTGCAGACAGCATTGGCGTGTCCTTGGACGAAACCACTTCGCGCAACGACATCGAAGCACTCTGGTCCAGCTTTGCTGAGGCCGGACAAGCTCTGCCAGACTGGACGGCTTTTGAAAAAGGTCGCGATAGCCTCATCCCCTCGGGCCTTCGCCGTAACAGCAAATTCCTCACACATCCCGTGTTCAATCGGTACCACTCCGAAACCGGCATGCTGCGTTACATCCGCCAATTGAGCGACAAAGATTTGGCGCTTGACAGAAGCATGATTCCCTTGGGCTCTTGCACCATGAAGCTCAACGCTACCAGCGAGATGATTCCCATTACTTGGCCCGAATTTGCCAACATTCATCCCTTCGCACCTGCCAACCAGCTCAAGGGGTATGCCCTGCTCGATGAGCAACTGCGCGAGTGGTTGTGCCAAGCCACTGGCTATGCAGGCATCAGCTTGCAGCCCAACGCGGGCTCACAAGGTGAATACGCGGGTCTGTTGGTCATCAAAGCATTTCACGAAGCCAAGGGCCAAGGCCATCGCAACATCTGCATCATTCCTTCTAGCGCGCATGGCACCAATCCTGCAAGCGCGCAAATGGTGGGCATGCAAGTGGTGGTCACCGCATGCGACGCGCAAGGCAACGTCGACATGGCCGACCTGAAGGCTAAGTGTGAAGAACACAGCGCCCACTTGGCTGCAGCCATGATCACCTACCCTAGCACGCATGGTGTGTTTGAAACGCAAGTCAAAGCGCTTTGCGAACTTGTACACCAACACGGCGGCCGCGTGTATGTCGACGGGGCCAACATGAACGCCTTGGTGGGCGTGGCAGCTCCCGGTGAATTTGGCGGCGATGTCAGCCACCTTAATTTGCACAAAACTTTCTGCATTCCCCATGGCGGTGGCGGCCCTGGTGTGGGCCCAGTTTGTGTGGTGGAAGATTTGGTTCCTTACCTGCCAGGCCATGCCACGGGCGGTTTGAAAGTGAATGGCGTAGGTGCCGTTTCAGCTGCACCTTTGGGCAATGCAGCCGTGTTGCCCATCAGTTGGATGTATTGCCGCATGATGGGCGCCGAAGGTTTGAAGCATGCCACCGAGGCGGCCATTTTGGCGGCCAACTACATCAGCCGTCGCTTGGCCGATCACTACCCCACGTTGTACGCAAGCGCAGGTGAAAACGGCAAATCTGGTCATGTAGCCCACGAATGCATTTTGGATTTGCGCGGCCTGAAGGAAACCAGCGGCGTGATGGCAGAGGACGTGGCCAAACGCTTGATGGACTATGGCTTCCATGCCCCAACTTTGTCTTTCCCAGTGGTCAACACCCTCATGGTGGAACCCACTGAAAGCGAAACCCTTGAAGAGATAGACCGCTTTATTGACGCCATGATTGCCATTCGCGAAGAAGTTCGCCTTATTGAAAACGGTGTTTGGCCACAAGACAACAACCCCCTCAAGCATGCACCTCACACTGCGGCCAGTTTGATGGCTGCTGATTGGAGCCGTCCCTATACACGCGAAGTAGGTGCAGCCCAAGCTGGCCGACCCTTGAGCAGCGTAAAGTACTGGCCTCAAGTGGGACGCGTTGACAACGTCTATGGCGATCGCAATTTGTTCTGCAGCTGCCTGCCCATGAGCGACTACACTGAATGAGCTTGCTGCAAATCAAGCGCGTTGACTACTTGAATGCGCAAGATGCGCAGGCCTTGGTCTTTTTGCTAGATGCCTATGCACAAGATCCGATGGGCGGTGGCGATGCCCTCCATCCAGAAGCTGCAGCAAGGCTGTGCAGCGACTTGGCCCGTATTGCAGGAGCGGCCAGTTTCATTGCTTGGCTTGATGACAAACCTTTAGGCCTGATCAACTGTTTTGAAGGATATTCCACTTTCAAGGCAAAACCTCTGCTTAACGTTCACGACATTGCGGTCTTGGCGGGCCATCGGGGCCAAGGCGTTGGACAAGCCCTGCTCAAAGCGGCGGAAGCCTATGCTCGTACCCGAGGTTGCTGCAAGCTCACCCTTGAAGTGCTCAGTGGCAACTTACCAGCCATGGCCAGCTACAAACGCTTTGGATTTGCACAATACGAACTCAATCCAGCCGCTGGACAAGCGCAATTCATGCAAAAGTGGCTGTAAAGTCACGGGTTGAATGAACCCAAATCCTATTCGCGTCTTGAGCGTCATCCCACCGATGACGCAACTCAACACCCCCTACCCGTCCACGGCCTACCTTACGGGCTTTTTGCGTTCTCGTGGGGTAGCTGCCGTTCAAGAGGATCTGGCACTCAAACTCGTCTTGAGTTTGTTCACTGTGGATGGTTTAGCAGATGTGAAGGTGCGCGCGCTTCAACTGTCTGAAGAAGCGCGCAGCGTCAGCGTAAATTACTTTCTCGACTTTTTTGAACGCTATCTTCACACTGTCGAGCCCACCATTGCTTTTTTGCAAGGCAAGGACAGCACACTCAGCCACCGCATTGCTGGCCGTGGATTTTTACCAGAAGGCCCGCGCTTTGCAGCTCTAGATGCTTATGACGACAGCGAGTCGGGCGACCCTCTGTCTTGGGCTTTTGGCGCTTTAGGCCAGCAAGACCGCGCACGCCACTTGGCCACTTTGTACTTGAACGACTTGGCAGATGTGTTGCGCGACGCTGTTGACTCAAGGTTCGAATTTGTTCGCTATGGCGAATCATTGGCTGGCAGCCAAGCCACCTTCGAGCCCTTGGCCGAAGCACTGGCAGCCCCACTCACTTTGATGGATGAGAAACTTCAAGGACTCACCCTGCAAGTCATTGAAAAACATCAGCCCTCCTTGGTCCTGCTTTCAGTGCCCTTCCCTGGCGCTGTTTACGCAGCCTTCAGAATTGCGCAGTGCATCAAACAACACCATCCTCACATTAACATTGCACTGGGTGGCGGCTTCGTCAACACCGAATTGCGTGAATTGACAGAGCCTCGCGTCTTTGATTACGTCGACTTCATCACACTCGATTCAGGCGAGCGGCCACTGCTGGCTTTGCTAGAACATCTAGAAGGCAAACGTTCATCATCACGTTTGGTTAGAACATTTATACGCAAAACAAGCGATGAGACCCAAATTACCGGTGGCGATAGGGGTGTCACTGACAATGACAGTGCTCAGCGCGTTCAACTGATCAATTGGTCAGAGCCCGATGTGCCATTTGAAGAGGTAGGCACCGCCACATGGGATGGCCTGCCTTTGCAAGACTATTTGTCCTTGCTGGACATGCTTAACCCCATGCACCGCCTTTGGAGTGATGGCCGCTGGAACAAACTCACAGTGGCGCACGGTTGCTACTGGAAAAAATGCAGCTTCTGCGATGTGAGCCTCGATTACATTTCGCGCTACGAAACAGCGTCTGCAACTTTGTTGGTCGATCGCATTGAAAAAATTGTGAAAGAAACGGGACAAACTGGTTTCCACTTTGTAGATGAAGCCGCACCGCCCAAGGCCCTCAAAGCTTTGGCAGAAGAACTGATTCGCAGAAACGTGCACATCTCGTGGTGGGGCAACATTCGCTTTGAAAAAACATTCACACCCGAGTTGGCAGAGCTGTTGGCAGAGAGCGGTTGCATTGCAATGTCGGGCGGCCTTGAAGTCGCCTCAGACCGTTTGCTCAATCTCATGAAAAAAGGCGTGACAGTTGAGCAAGTGGCCCAAGTGACCAAAGGCTTTTCAGAAGCAGGCATTTTGGTACACGCTTACCTCATGTACGGCTTCCCGACTCAAACTGTACAGGACACTGTCGACGCGCTTGAGTATGTTCGGCAATTGTTTGAAAACGGCTGTATTCAAAGTGGCTTCTTCCACCGCTTTGCTTGCACCGTTCACTCGCCAGTGGGCTTGAACCCCAAAGAATATGGCATTGAACTTATCCCATTACCGCCTGTCAGCTTTGGCAAAAACGACATTGGATTCATTGACTCTACAGGCGTTGATCACGATCTCTTAGGCTTAGGTTTGAAAAAAGCCATCTACAACTTCATGCACGGCATTGGCCTAGAACAAGATGTGCGAACTTGGTTTCAAGATGCACTTACTGAACATGCAGGCAGCAAAAAACCTGCTTTCAAAATTCCGAAAAGCACAGTGCCAAAACGAAAGATTGAACAAGCAGTCCAACGCTAGAGGGATATTTAACAGGCACCGTTTCAATCAGATCTGGGGCTTGGGTAAATTTTGAATGACAGCATTTTTCCTGCTGAATTGACTTTGGCCAAAACCATGTCGCCAGACCCAACGTTTTCTCCCATAAACTCCGCAATATTCACATGGTGCGTGACCAAAATCAAGGCCTTTTCACCTTTGGTTTTAAGCTGATTGCCAATGAATTTTTGCAAATTCAAATTGCTTTGTGGCCCTTGACTCATGTCGTCAAAAAATGAATTTAAAGAAGCTTCCAGTGCAGGGGTACCCAAGGCCAACTTTTCAGCTGTTTCTTTGCAACGACACCATGCACTGGTAAATACAAGTGAATGACCAACACCTTGCGCTTTCAACCATTGACCAATTCTTTGCGACTGCTCACGACCTTTGGCATCTAAATTTCTTTGAGATTTGCAATCTTGAAGTTTGTAACCAGCGGGATCGCCAACACCAGGTGCCAGTGCGTGGCGCATGAGTAAAACATGGTCAGACTTCTTAAGCGACTCAGACAGTTCACTGGCTGACACATGAAGGCCGGCAAACACGAGCACGCCAAGACTGGCCCACTTGAGTATGTTTGTTTGGATGAGTTTGATCATTTAGAACCCGCCGACGAAGGATCTTCAGAGGATTGATTCGCACGCTCCTCATCTCTTGGCAGCTCTAGCTTAGGCATGGCCATTTTTTCACCATCCCATTGCTGACCGCACCAACAGAAACCCTCAGGGTCAATGATGCAAGTACCGGTGCCACAACATCTAGGATCTTCGCTCATGTTTACCCTTTTAAAATGAGATTCATCACCACGGAATAACTTGCCCAGCGTGGTCAACAAACTGGGCTCGACCGTTAGGCTCTAATTTTGACATCACAGCCATCATTTTTGAAACTGATTCTTCTGGCAGCATGGCGTTCTCTGCCGCCACAAAAATTGAGGACAATTTCGATTGAACTGTACCGGGCTGTAGAGCAGCAAACACACACAATGGCTTTTTTCGGGAAGCCTCAATCGCTGCCGTTTGCAACAACATATTTCTGGCTGCCTTGGCGGCTCGGTAGCCATACCATCCGCCTTTGTGATTGTCCTCAATGCTTCCTACGCGTGCCGACAAAGTGGCATAGCAAGATAGTTCTTGAGATAGCAAGAGAGGAAAGAAATGCTTCATGAGCAAAGCTGGCCCCACTGCATTCACTTCAAACTGTTTTAAAAGTTGCTGCGCATTCAAGGCTTCCAAGCGCTTTTCCGGACCTTGTCCTTCAATGGTCAATGCACCCGTAGCATCAATGATCCATTTGAATTGACATGCGCCAAAGGGGCCCGTCGCACTTTTCAATTGCGCAGCGCAATGCGCCATGCTGTCTTCGTTTTCTAATTCAAAATGCAATTCACTTTGGCGAGACAAGCCAACAACCAGAGAACACTCTGAGTCATTTTGAAAATGCGAGACAAACTCGCTTCCAATTGCACCGCTTGCACCCAACACCAAAGCTTGAAAGGCACTCATGAATGACGCTCATCCCATTTGATCAAATACTTTTGCAAAGTGGGCCGAATGGGCAAGAACATTTTGTAGCCCAGGTTGATAGCCCAATTAAAAGGCCAAGCCGAAAACACTCGACCTGCCAAGCGCCAGCCACGAAGTTCTAACCACAATCGCGCAAACGCAGCACCGCCCTGAAACAAATTGCCCTGCTCATCTCGCACATGAAAGTACGCCATGGCGCGCTGGCAACTGAGACCGTCACCCAAGCTTGAATCGTCGTTGGCCTGAAAATTGACACTCACATCGTGCCAAACCAATTGAGCCGCATCCGGGTTGCCTTTGTAAAAGGCAATTTCACGCCGACAAAGCGGACAACTGCCATCGTAGTAAATGGTCAGTGCGGGCATGTCTCAAACTTCACCGGCAGCAATTCTTCTGAGCGCTTGCTCAAAGACTTCTGCAGGCTGGCCGCCTGAAATCAGATGCTTGTCATTGATGATGACGGCAGGCACAGAATGAATACCTGCTTGTTGGTAATGTTGCTCTATCTCCCGAACTTCTTGTGCATAAGTGTCAGAAGCCAAAATAGATTGGGCTTCAGCAACATCCAAACCCACTGAGGCCACGACTGACAACAAGACTTCATTAGATTCAACACATTCAGCCCGGCCCTGATAGGCCTCGAGCAAAGCACGCTTAAGCGCATGCTGACTGCCTTCAGGCCCATTGACGCCAGCCCAATGCAGCAAACGGTGTGCATTGAAGGTGTTGTAAACACGTCCTCTACCACCCGGATTGAATTGAAAGCCAACCTCTTCGCCTCGCGCCGCAATATTGGCTCGAATCTGCGCTTGCTGCTCTGGGGTTGAACCGTACTTGGCGGTCAGGTGCTCACCCAAATCCTGCCC
>CANNNB010000076.1 GCA_947505995.1 Comamonadaceae bacterium | reverse complement strand
TGACCGGCAAAGTCAAAACTGTTGATGCTCGCGGCGCTGAAATCGATTTGGGCGACGACATCATTGGTTACTTGCGCGCCAGCGAAATTTCACGCGATCGCGTGGAAGACGCTCGCAGCTTGTTGAAAGAAGGCGACGAAGTCACTGCCGTGGTCGTCAACGTCGATCGCAAGACACGCAACATCCAACTGTCTATCAAGGCCAAAGATGCTGCCGATCAAAATGAAGCCATGGCCTCACTCAGCCAACAGTCTTCACGCGAAAACGCTGGCACCACCAGTTTGGGCGCTTTGTTGCGTGCCAAGTTGGACAACAACGATTCAGCAGAATGATCTGCTAAAGACCAAGGCCTCTTGCCTAACCCCGGCTTGGGGTTGGGCAGAGGCTTTTTCTTTGCCTCTCGCACAATTCATTTCCAAATGACCCGCTCCGACCTCGTTGAAGCTTTGGCTGCTCGTTTTGAGCAACTCACCCACCGTGACGCAGAATTTGCTGTCAAAACGGTGCTGGACGCCATGAGCGAAGCATTGGTCAAAGGCCATCGCATTGAAATTCGTGGTTTCGGCAGTTTCACCATCAACCGCCGCCCTCCCCGCGTGGGACGCAACCCTAGATCGGGTGAAAGCGTGCAAATTCCTGAAAAGCGCGTGCCTCATTTCAAACCCGGCAAAGCTTTGCGTGAAGCCGTTGATCAAGGCTCATTGGACGTATTGCATGGCAAGTGAGACAGAGCTGAAGCAACCAAGTCCTGAATAATTAGGCCCCAATACGGGCCTTTTTTGTTGTCTTGGCATGCCATCGCCTTAGAATGACAGGGCTGTCTGAGGCTATTCATGAAACAATTTCTCAAGCTGCTTCAGTGGACGCTGAATGCCGCTGTCTTTTTTACTTTGTTTGCTTTCGCGCTGAACAATCAGCACGAGGCCAAGGTGTACTTTTTCTTCGGTACCCAATGGCGCTCGCCCATGGTTCTCATTGTATTAACAGCCTTTGCTTTGGGTTTAGCAGTAGGCGTTTTAGGCATGGTGCCTCGCTGGTGGCGTCAAAAGCAAGCGGCCAAATCTGTGCAGGCCAATACAGCCTCGACCACCAACCCAGAACAGCCGGAAGCCCCTCATGGAACTTGATCTCATCTGGATTTTGGTGGGACTGCCAGCTGCTTTTGGCTTGGGCTGGCTGGCCTCTAGACTCGATTTACGCCAACTGCGCATCGACAACAGGCAAGCGCCTCGCGCCTACTTCAAAGGCCTCAACTTTTTATTGAACGAGCAACAAGACAAGGCCATTGACGCCTTCATTGAAGCGGTTCAAAACGATCCCGACACCTCCGAGTTGCACTTTGCATTGGGCAATTTATTTCGTCGGCGCGGCGAATATGAACGCGCTGTTCGCGTGCATGAGCATCTGCTGTCGCGTGGTGATCTCAGCACCTCAGACAGGCAGCGTGCTCAAAATGCCTTGGCCAAAGATTTTGTCAAAGCTGGCTTGCTAGATCGTGCAGAAGACGCACTGCGAAAGCTGGAGGGCACCGCATTTGAAGGGCAAGCCAGACTGGCGCGTTTGGCCATTTATGAGCGCTCCCGCGAATGGCCGCAAGCCCGTCTGGTAGCCGAGCAATTAGAGGGCTCTGGCGAAGTTAGTTTTTCTGTACGCAAAGCCCATTACCTTTGCGAGCAAGCGCGCGAACTTCATGCGCAGGGCGAGAGCACAGGCGCGTCTCAATTGCTGCTCAATGCCATTCAAGAAGCCCCCGATGCGCCACGCCCTCGCTTGCTTCTGGGCCAACTTCAGTTGAACATGAATCAGGCAGCGCAAGCATGCGATACCCTTAGCCAACTTTTTGAATCGGGTTCGGTTGCAGCACCTTTGGCAGCACCCAGCTTGGTCAGGGCTGCTCAGGCCTCACAACGGGTAGCGCAAACTTTGAGTTTATTGAAATCGCACTATGCTCAAAACCCCTGCATCGATGTGATGGATGCCATTGTGAGCCTTGAAAAGGACAGTAACGATGGTGAAACTGAAACTCGCCAACGCTACATCGAGCATCTGCAAAAACAACCCTCGCTTTTGGCGGCTTCAAGGTGGTTGGCTGGTGCTGATTTAGGCGGCGATGAAACTCGCGGGCCAGTGCAGAAAGCACTTGAACAAGCTTCAAGGCCGCTAGCGCGCTATCGATGTGCTGCTTGTGGATTTGAAGCCAAAGAACATTTCTGGCACTGCCCTGGCTGCCAGGCTTGGGACAGTTATCCGCCTCGCAGAGTTGAAGAGCTTTAAGTATCACCAAAGCCGCGACAAAGCTGCAAACAGCCAACACCAACTGGTCGCAAACTTTCAGTGCATTGCATACCCTGTCCTTGTGTTGCAAACTGCACTTCTCAAGAGCATTCAGCAGTTGAATCGAGCTTGCATTACCGCCGGGGTAATGCGATCTTTAGGAATTAAACATGTTGAAAAAAATCTTAACCCTCACAGCCTTGCTGTTTTCTTTGGCCAGTTTTGCCGCTGTCGATGTCAACAAAGCCAATGCGGCTGAACTTGATGGCATCAAAGGCATTGGGCCATCGCTGTCTGGCAAAATTTTGAAAGAGCGCAACAAAGGCAACTTCAAAGACTGGCCCGATCTCATGCACCGCGTCAACGGCATGGGCGAAAAAAGCTCAGCCAAATTTTCTGCGCAAGGGCTAACCGTCAATGGCTCGGGGTATCAAGGCGGCACCAGCGAGCCCGCTAAGCTTGTGAATACCGACAAACCCAAGTCAGGCAAATCTTAAGCTGACAGCCCGCCTCAAAAGTTGGCGACTTTATGCTTTTGGGGCGCCATAACCACCACCACCGGGCGTGTGAATTTCAAACACATCGCCCGGTAACATTTCTACCTGACCAATGTGCTTCAACACTTCGACACTGCCGTCAACTCGTCGCACTTGGTTAATACCTGGCGCACCAGGCTCACCGCCTGCAGCACCAAAGGCGGGATATAGGCGGCCATTAGACAAGATGCTGGCCGTCATGGGTTCTAAAAAACGAATGCAGCGCACACCGCCCATGCCACCTGTCCATTGCCCCTTGCCGCCTGAGCCCTCCCGCAAGGCATAACTTTCCAGACGAACAGGAAATCTAAATTCTAAAATTTCCGGATCGGTTAAACGCGAATTGGTCATGTGCGTTTGCACCACCGATGTGCCATTGAAACCGGAAGTCACATTGCCTGCATCGTCCACCATCACGCCAGCGCCACTGCCGCCTGAAATGGTTTCGTAGTATTGGTACTTGGCATTGCCAAAGGTGAAGTTGTTCATGGTGGGTTGACTGCCTGCCATCACACCCAAAGCACCAAACAAGGCGTTGGTGATGCAACTCGATGTCTCTACATTGCCCGCAACCACTGAAGCGGGGAAATTGGGATTGAGCATACAACCTGGCGGGATGATCACTTTCAAAGGCTTCAAGCATCCTGCATTCAATGGAATGTCATCGTTGACCAAACTTCTAAACACATAGAGCACTGCCGCCATGCAAACTGCAGTAGGGGCATTGAAGTTGTTGCTTTGCTGAGCGCTGGTGCCGGTGAAATCAATTTCTGCACTTCGACTTTGCACATTCACTCGAACAGCAACCTGAATTTGAGCACCATTGTCTAACTGAAAAGTGAAGGCACCATCTTTCAAACGTGTGATCACGCGACGCACAGATTCTTCAGCGTTGTCTTGGACATGGCCCATGTAGGCCTGCACCACCTCTAATCCAAATTCATCGACCATCTTGCGCAGCTCTTGCACACCTTTTTCATTGGCAGCAAGTTGGGCACGCAAGTCGGCCATGTTTTGTTGCGGATTGCGACTGGGGTATTGGCCGCTTGAAAGCAGGTCCAGCATGGTCTGCTCTTGTACAACACCTTTAGCCACCAACTTGACGTTGTTGATTTGCACACCTTCTTCTTGAATGGTGGTGGAAAACGGCGGCATAGAACCGGGCGTGGTACCACCAATGTCAGCATGGTGACCGCGCGAGCCCACATAGAACTCGGGTTGCATTGCACCCTCTAAAAACACAGGTGTGATGACCGTCACATCGGGCAAATGGGTGCCGCCGTGATACGGATCATTGAGGACATACACATCACCGCGATGCATGCTTCCCGCGTTTTCGCGAATGACGGTTTTGATGCTCTCACCCATGCTGCCCAGATGAACAGGCATATGCGGTGCATTGGCAATAAGATGGCCCTCGGCACTGAACAGGGCGCATGAAAAATCCAAACGCTCTTTGATGTTGACTGAGTAAGCGGTGTTCTGAAGTTGCAAGCCCATTTGCTCGGCAATGTTCATGAACAAATTATTGAAAACTTCTAGCAACACGGGGTCGACCGTGGTGCCAGCAGCGTGTTTGGTTTGTCGTGCTTCGATGCGATTCAAAAGCAAATGATCAAGGGCTGTAACCTGCGCTTGCCAACCAGGCTCCACCCCCGTGGTGGCATTTCTTTCAGCAATGATGGCAGGGCCTGAGATCTGATCACCAATGCGCAAATCTTCACGCACGAACAAGCCAGCGTCCCACCAACGAGACTCACCATCAGAGCCGGCTGTGAACATTCGCACATTAGCGCGCTTGGGCACGTCACGCCGTGAATTGAGTGGCTTGGGTAATTCAACAGGTGTGTCACCATTAATGACAGCTTCGACAGACACCGCTTCGACCATCAAGGCCTTGCCCGTCATTAAAAATGCAAAACGTTGACGATATGCTGCTTCAAAGCCTTGTGTAATTTCAAGCAACGAACCCATGGCAACCATGAGTGCAGAGTCACTGCCCTCATAACGCACATGCACACGTTCATGCACCTCAATGGCATCGCTCAAAGCTTGCTGTGCCAAAGCCGCACGAGCAGCCTCTCCTAAGCTTTTGAGAGGCCTTAACAAAGAAGGCATGGCCTCTGGGGTTAAACGCAACTCAACGGCTTGCTCCCTCATAAGGCTTTGATCGGCCAAACCCATGCCATAGGCCGACAAGACGCCCGCCAAGGGGTGCACATAAACTTGTTTCATGCCCAAGGCATCGGCTACCAAGCAAGCATGTTGACCACCTGCACCGCCAAAGCATTGAAGGGTATAGCGCGTAACGTCATAGCCACGGGCGACCGAAATTTTCTTAATGGCGTTGGCCATTTGTTGAACTGCAATGCGCAAAAAGCCATCGGCAATCGATTCAGGTGATCGATTCATCTGTTCAGACAATGCTGCAAATTGAACAGCGACGGCTTGTGCATCAAGTCTTTGATTGCCCTCTGATCCAAAGACAGCTGGGAAAAAGTCTGGCTGCACTTTTCCCACTAACACATTGGCATCCGTCACAGCCAAGGGGCCGCCACGTCTGTAACTGGCAGGTCCTGGATTGGCGCCAGCGCTTTGAGGTCCCACGCGCAATCTGGCACCATCAAACTGAAGCAAAGATCCACCGCCAGCCGCCACCGTGTGAATGCTCATCATGGGCGCGCGCATGCGAATGCCCGCCACTTGGGTTTCAAACTCACGCTCAAATTGACCTGCATAGTGCGACACATCGGTAGAGGTGCCGCCCATGTCAAAGCCAATCACTTTGTTGTGACCTGCGCCTTCTGCCGTTCGGGCCATGCCCACAATGCCACCTGCAGGACCACTCAAAATGGCGTCCTTGCCTGCAAAGGCATGCGCATCTGTGAGGCCACCAGAAGACTGCATGAACATCAACTTGACACCAGGCATTTCATGGGCTACCTGGTCTACGTAGCGGCGCAGAATGGGAGAGAGATAAGCATCAACCACCGTGGTGTCACCGCGGCTTACAAACTTCATCAGTGGGCTGGTTTGGTGAGATGTGCTAATTTGGGTAAAACCAATTTGACGTGCTAGGTCTGCGGCCAGAACTTCGTGTTGTTGATACCGATAGGCATGCATGAACACAATGGCCACACTGCGAATGCCTGCGTCAAATTGCGCTTGCATCTGGCTGCGCAAATGATCGACATTCAAGGGCTCAATCACTTCACCTACCGATGACATCCGTTCTTGTGCCTCTACCACTTTACTGTAAAGCAACTCGGGTAGAACGATATGCCGATCAAACAAACGGGGACGGTTTTGGTAGGCAATGCGCAATGCATCTCGAAAGCCGCGGGTGGTGACCAATAAAGTACGCTCACCTTTTCGTTCCAACAGTGCATTGGTAGCCACCGTGGTGCCCATCTTGACGCAGCTCACCAATTTGGGGCTAACCGTCTCTTGGGCATTCAAACCAAGCAATTGCCGAATGCCAGCCACCGCGGCATCTTTGTACTGATCTGGATTTTCAGACAAAAGCTTGTGCGTGACCAAACTGCCATCCGGTCGCTTGCCAACAATGTCGGTGAAAGTGCCCCCTCGATCAATCCAAAATTGCCACATGTTTCTAGACGGTAAGCTCGCCATTGGTATTTCCTTTATGTCCCGTACTAGCTTCAGCGTTTTCCCTATGCGCTCCAGCATTGAATGAGCCAAGATATTAAGCCTTTCAGACTACACTTTGTAATCTGCATTGCACGGCGGTCAAATTGGACTGTATTTTCTTTGCAGACAATGATAATCTTGCAGCGCACTTCAACTTTTTTTACTCAACGGAGTTCATATGAAAAGACGTCATCTTTCGCTGGCACTGGTCACAGCTGTCATTGCCTTTTCAGGCTTGACATCTGCCCAAGCCCAAACCAAGTGGGACTTGCCAGCGGCATACCCTGCCAACAATTTCCACACTGAGAACTTGGTTCAATTTGCCAACGAAGTCGACAAGGCTTCCAGTGGCAAGCTGAAAATCACGGTTCACGCCAATGCATCACTGTTCAAAGCCCCAGAGATCAAGCGCGCTGTTCAAGGTGGTCAGGCTCAAATTGGTGAAATTTTGCTGGCCAATTTTCAAAACGAATGGCAATTGTTTGGTGCAGACGGCCTGCCTTTCTTGGCCGATAGCTACGAAGAATCATTCAAACTCTACAAAGTTCAACGTCCTTTCCTCGAGAAGAAGTTGAGTGAGCAAGGCATGATGCTGCTGTATGCGGTGGCCTGGCCACCTCAGGGCATCTTTGTCAAAAAACCTATTTCCTCTGCTGCCGATTTGAAAGGGGTGAAGTGGCGTGCCTACAGCCCCTCTACAGCACGCATTGCAGAATTAGTGGGTGCTCAACCCGTGACGGTTCAAGCTGCTGAGTTGTCTCAAGCCATGGCCACTGGCGTAGTTGAAAGCTACATGTCGTCTGGCTCAACAGGCTATGACAGCAAGACTTATGAGCACATCAAGTACTTTTACGACACTCAAGCTTGGCTTCCTAAAAATGCAGTCATCATGAACAAAGCTGCCTTTGATGCCCTCGATGCAAGCACCAAACAAGCGGTCTTGAAGGCCGGCGCAGATGCCGATGCTCGCGGCTGGAAAGTATCACAAGCTAAAAACGGCGAATACCTTGACTTGCTCAAGAAAAACGGCATGAACATTGTGGCGCCGTCAGCTCAGCTCAAAGCGGACATGAAAAAAGTCGGTGATGTGATGTTGAAGGAATGGCTTGATAAAGCAGGTTCCGAGGGCAAAGCCTTGGTTGATGCTTATAACAAGCCTTGATAGAAATGCGTGTTTTTTTAAACCGCATTTATGACAGCGCCGCCGCCTTGGCGGCGCTTTTCATGTGCGCCATGCTGGTGATGGTTTTGCTTTCCATCATTGGGCGTGAATTTAATTTTCACATTAGAGGCACCGATGCCTACGCTGGCTACTGCATGGCTGCCAGTGGGTTTTTAGCACTCGCTCACACGCTCAAGCGTGGAGAACACATTCGCGTCACTGTTTTAATCAGTCGCTTTCAAGGTGGCTGGCTCAAAGGCATCGAATTGTGGACACTGGCCATGGCCACCCTGCTTTCTTCTTTATTGGCCTACTACAGCGTGCGACTTTCTTGGCAGTCTTACACATTTCACGATATTTCTACAAGCAACGATGCAACACCTTTGTGGATTCCACAAATTGCCATGGCGCTTGGCACTCTGGTATTGGCGCTGGCCTTTATAGATGAGTTCATCTTGGAGTGCTTAGGCAAACGAGAATCTGCCCATTCAGATTCAGCGCTTCACAACGAATAAACATGAATGATCTTCTCATCACAGCCTTGCTGGTTGTCACGCTTTTTGTCATTTTAGGCAGCGGTGTTTGGATCGGCCTGTCTTTGTCAGGTGTTGCTTGGATTGGCATGCAATTGTTCAGCAGCCGTCCTGCAGGCGATGCCATGTCGGTCACCATCTGGGGCTCTTCGTCCAGCTGGACTCTCACAGCCTTGCCCTTGTTCATTTGGATGGGTGAGATTCTTTTTAGAACTCGCCTCAGCCAAGACATGTTCAAAGGCTTAGCACCCTGGTTGCAGGCGCTTCCTGGGCGATTGCTTCACACCAACGTCGCTGGTTGCACCATTTTTGCAGCTGTCTCGGGATCATCGGCAGCCACTTGCGCCACCATTGGCAAAATGACATTGCCCGAACTCTCTAAGAGAGGTTATCCAGACAACATGGTCATAGGCACCTTGGCTGGGGCAGGCACCCTTGGATTGCTCATTCCGCCATCCATCATCATGATCGTGTATGGCGTGACTGCCGATGTTTCAATTGCCAAACTTTTCATTGCAGGCGTCTTGCCTGGCCTGATGTTGGCTTGCTTGTTTTCTGGCTACATCATTTACTGGGCTTTGCGCCACCCGGAACAAGTTCCCGCCAATGATCGCCACTACACCTTCATGGAAAAAGTTCGCGAATCCGGCAGCTTAATTCCTGTTGTTTGTCTCATCGCTGCGGTACTCGGCTCCATTTATGCAGGCATTGCAACTGCCACCGAAGCGGCCGCTGTAGGGGTGGTTGGCGCCATGGTTTTGTCTGCGGTTCAAGGCTCGCTCAACTGGCCTAGTTTCAAAGAATCTTTGATGGGTGCAACTCGGCTTTACTGCATGATTGCCCTGATTTTGGCCGGTGCCTCCTTCTTAACTTTGTCGATGGGCTACATTGGCCTTCCAAGGCATTTGGCTGAATGGATTGCAACACTTGGCCTGAGTCAATTCGAACTCATTTTGGCGCTGACCGTTTTTTACGTTGTGCTGGGTTGTTTTCTAGATGGCATCTCCATGGTGGTCCTTACCATGGGGGTCATCATGCCCACCGTTCAAAAGGCGGGTATCGATCCTTTGTGGTTTGGCATTTTCATTGTCTTGGTGGTTGAGATGGCGCAAATAACGCCGCCTGTCGGATTTAACCTCTTCGTTCTGCAGGGCATGACTGGCAGAGATTTGCTCTGGATTGCCAAAGCCACATTGCCCATGTTCTTCCTCATGGTGGTAGCTGTCTTGTTGATTTATTTCTTCCCTGGCATTGTCACTTGGATGCCTCAGCAGATGAAGCTTTGAGCAAGTGTTGCGAAGGTCATTTGAAGATCTGTTCTGACCCACATTTTTGAACCAACTGCATCCTCTATGATGTCGGATGATTTGACGCAATGTCAAAGGATATCCAAAGGAATTTTGTGTTTAAAAATGTGATGGCCTACCGAATTGGGCCCAACTGGAACGCTACCGTACCAGAAATTGAAGCAGCGCTGTCTGCCAACCGATTTACAGAGTGCACCCCCGGACAAGACAAATCAGTTGGCTGG
>CANNNB010000075.1 GCA_947505995.1 Comamonadaceae bacterium | reverse complement strand
TGTTGACAACCTTGGTAAAGCCGCGTTCCCATTTGGCAATGTGGTAGGCCACATCGGGCACAAAGTAGGTGTAGGTGCCGTCGCCTTTGCGCATGACGCGGTCTTTGTCGTCAGCGTAGTCAGTGGACCTGAGCCACAGCGCACCATCTTGCTCATAGGTCTTGCCTGCTTCTTGAAGTTTTTTCACAGCAGCGTCAACGCGCCCGCTGGTGTACAGGCTGGATTCGAGGTAGTAGTTGTCAAACTTGACGTCGAAGGCTTTCAAGTCGAGGTCTTGCTCGTGGCGCAAGTAGGCCACGGCAAATTCGCGCATGCCATTCAAATCGTTCAGGTCGCCGCTGCCTGTGAATTCCCGGTCGTCCGACTTCACGGTTTTTTTCGCTAAGAAATCTTGTGCAATGTCTTGGATGTAGTCACCGTTGTAGGCGGCAGCGTTTTCACCGCTGGGCCACTGAGCATCACCAGGCTTGAAACCTTGCGCACGCAATTGGGTGGAAGTTGCCAAGGTGTTAATTTGCACGCCCGCATCGTTGTAATAAAACTCGCGGTAAACAGACCAGCCTTGCGTGGCGAACAAATTGCAAATGGCATCGCCCAATGCGGCTTGCCTGCCATGGCCCACATGCAAAGGCCCTGTTGGATTGGCAGACACAAACTCCACCAACACTTTTTCATTGCGCTCAGCTTGCTTGCCAAAGCAGGAAGCCGCATGCAGCACTTCTTTAATGACGGCTTGTTTGGCGCTGGGCTTGAGCTTCAGGTTTAAAAATCCAGGGCCTGCAATGTCGATGCTTTCAACCCATTGGGTGAAAGCAGGCGTAGCCATGAGCGCGGTGCGCAAAGCTTCGCCCACTTGTCTGGGGTTTTGACCCAAGGGTTTGGCCAAGTTCATGGCCGCTGTGCAGGCTAGATCGCCATGGGCGGCCACCTTGGGCGATTCAAAAATGGCTTTGGCACCGGCACCAGGGTGCAGGCGTTCGAGTTCGGCAGCGAGGGCCGAGAGTAATTCTTGTTTGGCTAGGAGCATCCCCCGATTTTACGGGGCGCTTTGCCAAGTTGCGGGCAAGCTGTAGTGATGCTTTAAAAAGTCGATCCAAAGACGCAAACGCAGGGGTAAATGCTTTCTTTGGGGAAAAACGCCGTAAATGCCGTTGGGCGGTGCTGCAAATTCAGCCAAGACTTCCACCAGTTGCCCCGTTCGGATGTCATTTTCCACCTCCCAGGTGCTGCGCCAGGCGATACCCATGTGGGCCAGGCACCAGCCGTGCAAAACCTGGCCATCCGAGCAATCTAGAGGGCCGTGCGGGCGCAAGTGGGTCACTTCGGGGCCTTCGGCGTTCTCTGACGGCGGGACTTTAAAGGCCCAGCCGCGCGTTTGGGAGGCATCGCTAGACAGTGTGAGGCAGCTGTGCTGGAGCAAATCTGAAGGAATTTTGGGGGTGCCATGCTTGGCCAAATAGGCGGGCGTGGCCACACACATGCGGCGGTTGTCGGCCAAGCGCACGCTGACCAAGGAAGAGTCTGGCAGGTCGCCCACGCGAACTGCGAAGTCGAAGCCCTCGCCGGCCAAGTCAATCACGCGATCGCTCAGGTTCAGCGAAATCTTGACATCCGGATTGAGCGCATGAAAAAGGGGTGCAAGCGGAGCAACATGTCTGCGCCCAAAACCGGCTGGTGCTGTAATTCTCAAATGACCGCTGGCTTTCAAGCCGCCAGCTGAAACGCTGTCCTCCGCATTGGCCACATCGCTTAATAGACGTTGGCAATTTTCTAAAAAAGCGCTGCCCTCGTGTGTCAAGCTGATGCGTCTGGTTGTTCTCAACAACAACTTCACACCCAAGTGTGACTCCAACGCATCGAGTCGTCTGCCAATGATGGCAGGGGCTACGCCTTCTGCACGCGCAGCCGCACTCAAGCTGCCGCGTGTGGCGACCGATACAAATGTTTCAAAAACTTTGAGTTTGTCCATGGTTCAAGGGCTTGCCTGTTTGCGGTTCAACCCGCCTCGTTGGGATGGCTAAGTTTTTGAATTTCTTCTGAGTTGTAGCCTAGGCTGCTCAATAAACTTTCGTTGTGTTGACCTAAATGGGGTGCTGAAAGGCGAACTTTCAAGCGCTCTTGATTCATGCTAAGTGGCAACAAGACGGTGTGGATCTCGCGGCCATCGTTCAGCTCGACTGGCGCCAGTCCACCAGTTGCATGAAGGTGCGGGTCTTGCAGTAATTCATGTGGCGCTGTAATGGGTGCATAAGGCAATGAATTTTTTTCAAACACGTCGCTTAATTGAGTCGCTGAAAAAACTTGAAGTCTTTCGCGCAGCATCGGGATGAGCCAATCGCGAGCTCTGACGCGGTCGTTGTTGGTCAGTAAGCGTGCGTCATTGAACAGATCTGGGTAATTGAAGGCGTCGCAAAATATTTTCCAAGCGGTGTCACTCACTACAGCCAGAAATATTTGCTCACCGTCTTTCACCACAAACACATCGTAGATGGCCCACGCAGAAATTCGCTCGGGCATGGGCGCGGCTGCTTTGCCTGTGACTTGGTATTGCAGCATGTGCTGGGCTACCAAAAAGACATTGTTTTCAAACAAGGCGCTTTGGACTTCTTGACCTTGGCCCGTTTGAGCGCGTTGCGCCAATGCAGCCATGGCACCAATGGCGCCAAACATGCCGCCCATGATGTCATTCACGCTGGTGCCTGCTCTGAGTGGATCGCCGCGTCGGCCCGTCATGTAGGCCAAGCCGCCCATCATTTGCACCACCTCGTCAAGGGCTGTTCGGTGTTCATAGGGGCCTGGCAAAAAACCCTTGAGTGAAACGTAGATGAGTCGTGGGTTAAGTTGCTTCAAGCTCTCGTAATCCAAACCCAGTTTTTTCATGGTACCTGGTTTGAAGTTTTCGCTAACAATGTCTGCGGTGGCAATTAAACGCAATACGGCTTCTTTGCCTTCAGGGGTTTTCAAGTCGAGTGCTAGGCTTTTTTTGTTGCGGTTGAAAAGTGGAAAAAAACCAGCACCCGAGCCCAACAGTTTGCGGGTGTTGTCGCCCTCATGACCATGGCCAATGGGTTCCACTTTAATAACCTCCGCGCCCAAATCTGCCAGCACCATGCCGCAGGTTGGGCCCATCACCATGTGCGTGAATTCGACCACGCGAATGCCTTCATAAGGCAAGTGCTGTTGCTGGTTTTGCGATTCAGGCATGCACCCATCCTTTGGGCAAGCCCGCATCGGGCGTCATGCCGTAAAGCGGCTCGCCTGGCAAGCCATCGCTTAAAGCTTGTCGCGCCAAGATCAATTTGGGAATGCTCACACCTGTTTGAATGCCCATGGCTTCGAACATGAAAACCAAATCTTCGGTGACCACGTTGCCTGATGCACCGGGTGCATAGGGGCAGCCGCCCAGGCCAGCCATCGAGCTGTCAAAGGTGCGCACGCCAACATCGTAGGCGGCCAAACAATTGGCAAGGCCCAGGCCCCGTGTGTTGTGCATGTGAGCTGCACCCGTTTTGTTGCCAATTTCTGCAAACACGCGCTTGAACAGACGGCGTACCTGCGCAGGGTTGGCCATGCCTGTGGTGTCTGACAGACCTGATTCATCGGCCCCCGCTTCAATGACAGCAGTGGCCAGTTTCACCACATCGTCTTCTGACACTTGGCCTTGAAGGGTACAGCCAAATGCCGTGGAGATGCTTGCTTCAACTTTGACATGCGGAGCCAGTTCATTGCGAACTTGAACGATGGCGCGCACCTCTTGCACCATGGCTTCGCGGGTTTTTCGCACATTGGCCATGGAGTGCGCTTCGGATGCAGAAACGGGAATTGTGAGTTTTTGCGCCCCTGCCTTGAGGGCCGCCTCAGCGCCCTTTCGGTTGGGGACCAAGGCCATCACGGTTAGATGAGCGTAATGGCGTGCATGTTGAACCACCAAGGCGGCATCGGCCATTTGGGGCAGCAAGTGGGCTGGCACAAAGGAGGCGACTTCGATTTCTTTCAGGCCAGACGCGACCAAGGCATCGATCCAGCTCAATTTGTGTGCGGTCGCCATGGTTTGCTTGACCGACTGCAGGCCATCGCGCGGGCCAACTTCACTGATCAGTACACGGTCTGGCGTCATGTTGTCTTTGAGGTGTGGCAATGAAAATTTTGAGTGTTGAACAATATTTTCACTAATTTTGTGGCATTTGGCTTAGATCTTTGCATAAAAGTCACAAGTCAAAGGATATTTCTCTAATTTATGAATCCTGAAACATCGAATAAAGTGGTGTTAATTTGGGAAAAGGGCGTTTTCCTGCTTCCTGCAAGCTGTTGAATGCAGCTGATGCTTGTTTTGTTTTTTTATTTGAGGTTTTTTATGACTGATCGCATTGCCATTCACGGGCTCCACGTAGCCACGTCCCTGTATCGTTTTATTGAAGACCAAGTTTTGCCAGCTGTAGGCGTGAAAAGCAAAACTTTCTGGTTTGGCTTTGACGGCATCGTGAAAGACTTGGCACCCCAGAACATCGCTTTGTTGGCAGAGCGCGATCGCCTTCAATTGGAAATGGACAAGTGGCATACCGCGCATCCTGGCCCTGTGAGCAATGCCAAAGCCATGAAGGCGTATCGCCAGCATTTGAAATCGATTGGCTACTTGGTGCCCGAGCCTAAGAGCCCCAAAGCCAACACCCAAAATGTGGATGCAGAGTTGGCGGTATTGGCAGGCCCCCAATTGGTGGTGCCTATTTTGAACGCACGCTATGCCCTGAACGCAGCCAATGCTCGTTGGGGTTCTTTGTATGACGCGCTGTATGGCACCGATGTACTGAGTGAAGCCAATGGTTGCGAAAAAGGTACGGGCTACAACCCTCAGCGTGGCGCCAAAGTGATTGAGTACTGCCGCTACGTGCTGGACCGCTGTGCACCGCTGAAAAAAGGATCGCACATTGACAGCACGGGCTACAGTGTGAAGGGCGGCAAATTGGTAGTGAGCTTGAAATCGGGCAGCACCACCTTGGCCAATGCCAAACAATTTGTAGGTTTCCAAGGCGATGCCAAGGCACCCACTTCATTGCTGTTTAAACACAATGGTTTGCACCTTGATTTGGAAATTAACAAATCGCACCCTATCGGTAAAACAGACCCTGCGGGCGTGTCCGATTTGGTGGCTGAAGCCGCACTTTCCACCATCTTGGATTTGGAAGATTCAGTGGCTGCTGTCGATGCCGAAGACAAAGTTTTGGCATACAGCAATTGGCTTGGTATTTTGCAAGGCACTTTGTCAGAAGACGTGCAAAAGGGTGGTAAGACCTTCAAGCGCACCTTGAACGCAGACCGCGTGTACACCAAGCCCAGCGGCAAAGGGCACGAAGTTTTGCATGGCCGCTCCTTGTTGTTCGTGCGCAATGTGGGTCACCTCATGACCAATCCGGCTATTTTGTACAACGCAGCAGACGGCACGCAACAAGAAATCCCAGAAGGCATTCTGGACGCTATGATCACCACAACATGTGCCATGGCTGACTTGCAGAAAAAGAAGGGTGCCGATTTTAGAAACAGCCGCACAGGCAGTGTCTACATCGTGAAGCCCAAAATGCACGGCCCCAAAGAAGTGGGCTTTGCCGACACCTTGTTTGGCCGCGTTGAAAAAGTTTTGGGATTGAAGCCCTCAACTGTGAAGCTAGGCATCATGGACGAAGAGCGCCGCACCAGTGTCAATTTGGCTGCGTGCATTGCGGCCGCCAAATCACGCGTGGCTTTCATCAACACGGGCTTCTTGGACCGCACGGGCGACGAAATGCACACTTGCATGTTGGCCGGTCCCGTCATGCGCAAGGGTGACATCAAGAGCAGTACGTGGTTGGGCGCCTACGAGAGAAGCAATGTGGCCGTGGGCTTGCAAGCCGGCTTGCGCGGTCGCGCACAAATTGGCAAGGGCATGTGGGCCATGCCCGATTTGATGGCAGACATGTTGAAGCAAAAAATTGCACATCCCAATGCTGGTGCCAACACAGCTTGGGTGCCAAGCCCCACGGCCGCTACCTTGCATGCAATGCACTATCACCAAGTGAATGTGTCAGCATTGCAAAAGCAAATGGAAAGAACCATTGGCAAGCAAAGTGCCAAGGCCATGCGTGAAGAAACTTTAAGCAAGTTGTTGCAGTTCCCTGTGGTCACGCAAGCGCAGGCTGCAGAGTGGACTGCGAAAGACAAACAAGACGAACTTGACAACAACGCCCAAGGCATTTTGGGTTATGTGGTGCGTTGGGTCGATCAAGGTGTGGGTTGCTCTAAAGTGCCTGACATTCATGGCGTAGGCCTGATGGAAGACCGCGCTACTTTGCGCATCAGCAGCCAGCACATTGCCAATTGGATGGCGCATGGCGTGGTCACACATGCACAAGTGAAAGCCACCATGGAGCGCATGGCCGCCGTGGTGGACCAACAAAATGCGGGTGATGCTTCTTACCAAAAGATGGCCGGCAATTTCACAACTTCGAAAGCGTATCAAGCTGCTTGCGACTTGGTCTTTAAAGGCAAGGAACAACCCAGCGGTTACACCGAGCCTTTGTTGCACGCTTGGCGTTTGAAGGTGAAGGCCGCTTAAATCTGTGAGGCTTTGCTTTAAGCGGCTTTGATTGCTGCTTCTAGGGCGTCGATGAAAATCGCTGCCACATCACAACCCGTTTGATCAAAAATCTCTTGGAAACAAGTGGGGCTGGTCACGTTGATCTCGGTCACGCTGGTGCCGATGATGTCTAAGCCAATTAACAACAAACCACGTGCTGCCAAGACGGGGCCAATGGCTTCTGCAATAGAGCGATCGTTGTCGCTAATGGGTTGCGCCACACCTTTGCCGCCAGCTGCCAAGTTGCCGCGCACCTCATCGCCTTGCGGAATGCGGGCTAAGCAGAAGGGCACAGGCTTGCCGCCAATGATCAGCACGCGCTTGTCGCCTTGTGAAATGGCAGGCAAAAACTTTTGCACCATGACCGATTGCGCGCCTTCTAGGTTAAGCGTCTCAATGATGGAGCCCAGGTTCATACCATCCGCACCCACGCGGAAGATACCCATACCGCCCATGCCATCGAGCGGCTTCAAGATAATGTCTTGGTGTTCTGCATGGAAAGCTTTGATGGCGTCGGCAGAGCGTGTGACCAACGTAGGGCCAATGAATTGGGGGAACTCCATGATGGCCAGTTTTTCAGGATGGTCGCGCAAGGCAGCGGGCTTGTTGAATACCTTGGCGCCTTCGCGCTCTGCCTGGTTAAGCAAGTGGGTGGCGTAGAAATACTCGCTGTCAAAGGGCGGGTCTTTGCGCATGATGATGGCGTCAAAATCCTTGAGCCATGCTTGGCGCTCGGCTGTGACTTCATACCAAGCATTTGCGTCACCGGTTAATCGCAAGTCTTGAACTTGCGCTTTGACGCACTCACCGCGCTGCCATTGAATGTGCGGCACTTCGCAAGCCGTGACTTGGTAGCCCCGCTTTTGGGCCTCGCGCATCATGGCGAAACTGGTGTCCTTCTTAATTTTGAAGGAGGCGATAGGGTCAACAATGAAAAGGATGTTCATGTGGGTAATGTCGCACAAAGACATTAACTGCGCATGACAGTCGGACATTTACATGTTTCTGCGGTATTGACCGCCCACCTCAAAAAGAGCGTTTGTAATTTGGCCGAGTGAGCAAACGCGCACAGCCTCCATCAGAACTTCAAACACGTTGTGGTTGTGAATGACGGCTTGCTGCAAACGAGACAGCATGGCGGGCGACTCACTGGCGTGCTTGGCGTGGAAGGCATGCAAACGATCAAGTTGAGATTTTTTCTCTTCTTCAGTAGAACGGGCTAACTCCAGTTTTTCCAAGACTTCATCGCCTTTGGGATTGCGGAAGGTGTTGACGCCAATGATGGGGTACTCGCCGGTGTGCTTGAGCATTTCGTAGTGCATCGATTCGTCTTGAATCTTGCCACGCTGATAACCCGTTTCCATGGCACCCAACACACCACCGCGGTCTGCAATTTTTTCAAACTCAGTGAGCACGGCTTCTTCAAGCAGATCGGTCAGTTCTTCAATGATGAAGGCACCTTGGCTGGGATTTTCGTTTTTGGCCAAGCCCCATTCGCGGTTGATGATGAGTTGAATGGCCATGGCACGGCGCACGCTGTCTTCGGTGGGCGTGGTGATGGCTTCGTCAAATGCGTTGGTGTGGAGTGAGTTGCAATTGTCGTAAATGGCAATCAAAGCTTGCAGGGTGGTGCGAATGTCGTTGAACTGAATTTCTTGCGCGTGCAATGACCGGCCCGACGTTTGAATGTGGTATTTCAGTTTTTGGCTGCGCTCGTTGGCACCATATTTGTTCTTCATGGCTACAGCCCAGATGCGGCGGGCTACGCGGCCCATTACGGTGTACTCGGGGTCCATGCCATTGCTGAAGAAGAAACTCAGGTTGGGGGCAAAGTCGTCGATGTGCATGCCGCGCGCCAAGTAGGCTTCTACAAACGTGAAGCCATTTGAAAGTGTGAAGGCCAATTGGCTGATTGGATTGGCACCGGCTTCGGCAATGTGATAACCACTGATGGACACGGAGTAGAAATTGCGGACATCGTTGTGTACAAAATACTGTGCAATGTCACCCATGACCTTCAAGCTGAACTCGGTACTGAAGATGCAAGTGTTTTGGCCTTGGTCTTCTTTCAGAATGTCGGCTTGTACGGTGCCCCGCACATTGGCCAAGACCCATTCGCGAATTTTGGCTGCTTCGGTTTCTGTGGGGCCGCGGCCGTTGTCGGTTTTGAATTTTTCCAAGTTCTGATCGATGGCCGTGTTCATAAACATGGCCAAGATAGAAGGCGCAGGGCCGTTGATGGTCATGGACACACTGGTGCTTGGGTTGCACAAATCGAACCCGCCGTAGAGCACTTTCATGTCGTCCAAGGTGGCTATGCTCACACCGGAGTTGCCCACCTTGCCGTAAATGTCTGGACGAGGATCGGGGTCATTGCCATACAGCGTGACAGAGTCAAAGGCCGTCGACAAACGTTTGGCGGCCATGCCTGCACTCAGCAGTTTGAAACGTGTATTGGTTCTGAACGCATCGCCTTCACCCGCAAACATACGCGTTGGATCCTCACCTTCGCGTTTGAAAGCAAAGGTGCCAGCAGTGTAGGGAAAGCTGCCGGGCACGTTGTCCAGCATGAGCCATTTCAAAATTTCGCCATGGTCTTCGTATGTGGGCAATGACACTTTGCGAATGGTGGTGCCCGACAAACTTTTGGAAGTGAGGGCGGTGCGAATTTCTTTGTCGCGAATTTTCACAACATACTCATCGGCTGAGTAGGCCTTTTGCATTTCTGGCCATTGGACCAATAGTTTTTTCGCTGAAGGATCTTGAGTCTCTTCACGACGAACAGCCAAGTCGATGGCAGCCTCTGCCGCTTTGGCGCGGCCGGGTTTGTCGACTTCCAGCATGACTGCGGCTGCGCGCAGTTGTTGAATTTCACGGGCCAATTGAGCTTGGGCGCGAGCTTGTTTTTTGTAGCCACGAACGGTGTCACTTATTTCTGCCAAATACCGTGTGCGTGCAGTTGGCACCACAGGGGTTTGGTTGGTGCTGTGGCGAACGTCGACGTTGGGCAGCAAACCCTCTTTCAACTTCAAACCCAAATCGCCCAGTCGAACTTTGAGTGCTTGGTACAAAGCCGTCACGCCATCGTCGTTGAAGCGGGCGGCCATGGTGCCAAACACCGGCATTTTTTCAGTGGGCACCGTCCAGGCTTCTTTGTTGCGCTGAACTTGTTTAGCCACATCGCGCAGGGCATCGCTGGCGCCTTTGCGGTCAAACTTGTTGATGGCCACAAACTCGGCAAAGTCGAGCATGTCGATTTTTTCCAATTGGCTGGCTG
>CANNNB010000074.1 GCA_947505995.1 Comamonadaceae bacterium | reverse complement strand
TTCGCTTGCTCAACATCTACCAAGACCCTGCTGTGTCTGGCAACCCAGCCACCATGGTCACGCAATATGGTCAGACCATTGCTGACTGGGTGGGCGACAAGGTCATCACCCAAGTGGCCTCAGAGGCCAAGTACCGCGAGCGCCGCGAAAGTGTCAATGCGTTCAACAAAGTGAACAAGCGCCGCAAGCGAGGCTTGGCTTTGGTGCCCTTAAAGTTTGGCATCAGCTTTACGGCCACCATGCTCAATCAAGGCGGCGCTTTGCTCAACATTTACATGGACGGCTCTGTGAGTGTGAACCATGGCGGAACTGAAATGGGCCAGGGTCTTAACACCAAAATGGCGCAAGTATGTGCCGATGGTTTGGGCATCGACTTGTCCTATGTTCGCGTGACTGGCACCGATACACAAAAGGTGCCCAATGCATCTGCCACTTCTGCCTCAAGCGGTGCCGACATCAATGGTGCGGCCATCATGAACGCCACGGCGCAAATGCGTGCTCGCTTGGCGCCAGTGGCGGCCAACATGTTGGCTTGCAAAGACACTGAAGTGAATTTTGCAAACAACATGGCTCATGGCGGCGGCAAGTCGGTTGAATGGACGGCTGTGGCCAAGCAAGCGTGGTTAGACCGCGTGGGCTTGTCGGTGGCGGGCTTCTACATGACGCCCGAAATTAAGTACGACTTTGCAACCCTTACTGGCCATGCGTTTTATTACTACTGCTATGGTGCTTCAGTGAGCGAAGTCGAAATTGACACGCGCACTGGCGAATGGTGGCTTAAGGCAGTCGACATTGTTCATGACGCAGGCAAAAGCATCAACCCTGCCATCGACAAAGGCCAAATTGAAGGCGGCTACGTGCAAGGCATGGGTTGGCTCACCATGGAAGAGTGCATTTGGGACAAGAAGGGCAAGTTCCTGACGCACGGGCCTAGCACTTACAAAATTCCAGTGGCAGGCGACATTCCTGAACACTTCAATGTGACTTTGTTTGACGGCAGCAACCTGAAGCCAACCCCCTTTAATTCAAAGGCAGTGGGTGAGCCCCCCTTAATGCTAGCCTTGTCTACTTTTTTTGCATTGCGTGATGCAGTCAGTGCCAGTGCCGATCACCAAACTGTGGTTCACATGAGCGCGCCTGCTACGCCAGAGAAAATTTTGATGAGCTGCGAAAAAGCCAAGGCGGCGGTTTAGAACTTCAGTCTTGTCCCTCTGTGAGGGTGTCAAGTTGAAAACGACCGCTCTCGTGCCAAAGCCAAACGTCTGAGTACACCACCCTGGCCATGTGGACAGGGACGGGATAGGGCGCTGCTTGGCGAACGGTTTTTTCAATTTCTCGCATCACTTCGGGGGCATGGCTTGGCGCTCTGACCCAGTAAGTGCGTGTCACTTGTCCTTGCTTGTCAACCTCAACATCCAAAACGCCCACGGCGTAAAGCATGGGCGGCAACCGGCCTTTGAAAATGCGCGCACCATTGAGCTTGTAGAGATGTTTTGCGGCATCTACCCTGTATTCACGGGCATTTTTAGCACCAGATGAAGGCAACAGGGGTTTGACAGGTTCAGAGGGAAGCGCAATGGGCACCGCTGGTTTGACGGGCGCGGGTGCAGGCAGGGGGGCAGGTGGCGGTGTTATTGTTTGAGGCGGTAGCGGAGGCGGTGTACTGCAACCTGTTAGCCACAAAGCCCCAATGCATGCGGCACAAGCCAATTGGAATGCTTTCAGAAAATGGGCGATGGTATGAGTCATTGGTCTATGGCCTTTAAATCAACATGTGCCATTTTGTCACTGTACAGTGTGGTTGTATCGGATTGAATTGAAAGTAGAAGCAGGTGCATTGGTTTTCAGAATTGAAATTGAAGTTGGCGCAGATGCCAGCCATTTGGATCACGGTGCAACAAGCCCAAGGTTCGGTGCCGCGGGGTGCAGGCACCGTCATGGCTGTTTTTACCGATGAGTTTTTGGGTACGATTGGCGGCGGTCACCTTGAATTTGAAGCCATCGCACAGGCTAGGCGCTATTTGCTTGAGTCTGTTGTTGCGCCTGAATTGCCTTTAGAGAAAAGATTTGCGCTTGGGCCTAGTCTGGGGCAATGTTGTGGTGGTGCCTTGGTTTTGAAATTTGAGCGCGTCACGGCGGCTGACCAAGTTCGCCTGCAGGCCATTTTTTCTGTGCAAGCGGCCGAAAGATTCCAGCCTTTGGCCTTGTTTGGCGGTGGTCATGTGGGCAAGGCCTTGGTCAAAGTTTTGGCACCCTTGCCATACCATGTGAGATGGATTGACAGTCGCGACGAAATCTTTCCAAGCGATGTGGCCCCCCAAGTGGTGTGTGAACACTCCAATCCGGTGCAGGCCGCTGTAGCCGATTTGGTGACGAACAGTCGCGTTCTCATTATGAGTTTCAGCCATGCCGAGGATTTGGATGTGGTTGCGGCATGTTTGCAGCGCCAACGAGATCAAAAAGATCTGCCCTACATTGGCCTCATTGGCAGTGCTACCAAGTGGGCTACTTTTAAGCGGCGCCTTGCAGAGCGTGGCTTTTCCGAAGCAGAGTGCCAACAAGTGACCTGCCCCATTGGGGTGCCCGGCATTGAGGGCAAAGAGCCTGAAGTGATTGCGGTTGCCGTAGCGGCCCAACTATTGCAAGTCTAAAAATTGTATACACTTCGGTAAACAGTTCGGAGCCTCATTGATGGAAGCGTATTTGCTTGATTGGGTTAATTTGCTACTTCGGTGGGTCCATGTGATTACCGTGATTGCATGGATTGGTTCGTCTTTTTACTTTGTTTTTTTAGACAACAACCTTTTGAAACCCAATTCCCCCGACTTGCTAGAAAAAGGGGTAGATGGCGCCATGTGGGCTGTACACGGGGGTGGTTTTTACAACCCTCAAAAGTACATGATGGCGCCTCAAAAAATCCATACCAAACTGCATTGGTTTTATTGGGAAAGTTATTCCTCTTGGTTAACCGGCTTTGCCTTGTTCACCGTTTTATATTTGTGGAATGCCAGCACCTACCTCATTGACAAATCCCTCATGGATTGGTCGCCTGCCGCAGCCATCACGGCGGCTCTGAGTTTCTTTGTGGTTTTTTGGTTTATTTACGACGCCATATGTCGCCTGTTTGGATTTCGCAAAAACGGTGAATTAATTGTGGCCACACTCATGCTGTGTGTAGTGGCCTTTGCCTCGTGGCTGGCCTGTCAATTGTTTGCCGGTAGAGCCGCATTTTTGTTGGTGGGTGCCATGATTGCCACGGCCATGAGTGCCAATGTGTTTGTCTGGATCATTCCTGGGCAACGCAAAGTGGTAGCCGCCATGACATCGGGCGAGAAGTACGACGCTATGGCGTTGGCCATTCACGGCAAACGCGGCAAGCAGCGCAGTGTGCACAACACCTACTTCACGCTGCCTGTTATTTTCGCCATGCTGAGCAACCACTACAGCTTCTTGTACACGCACCCACAGCGGTGGCTTATTTTGTTTGTCATGATGTTTGCGGGTGCCTTGATTCGCCAATTTTTTGTGCAACGTCACGGCTTTCATTTAGGCCGGGCTCGCAATCCTTGGCCTTTTGCAGCCGTTGGTGTGGTTTTGATCGTGGCTGTCATTGTGGCCATGGCACCTTGGGGGGCAAAGAGTGTTGCCAAGAATGAGCCCTCACAAGCTGCTACTTTTGCGCAAGTCAAATCAGTTATAGACCAGCGCTGCCTCAGTTGCCATGGCGCGCAAGTTCAAATGAAAAATGTTCGTTTGGACACGGCTGAAAGCATCAAGTTGCATGCTCAAAACGTTTATCAGCAAGTGAGTGTGACTCAGCAGATGCCCATGAACAATGCCACAGGCATCACACCAGAAGAAAGACAATGGGTTGCCAGTTGGTATTTGGCTGGCGCCAAAGTTGATCAATGACCTGATGCCAGTTGAACGGCAAACTTGTTGTGCCGTTCAATCACATTGCCAAGGTCAACAGTGGCCAACTGACCTTCACTGACCACCACTCTGCCATTGACCACGGTGTAAGCGGCAGGCGCACTGGCACACAGCATCAGGCTGCCAATGGCGTCATGAACAGCGCCGCCTGCAAAACTCAAATTGCGCAGGTCAAACAAGGCCATGTCTGCACAAAATCCAACGCTGAGTTGGCCAATGTCCTTTCGACCTAAGACTTCTGCGCCGCCCCGTGTGGCCAACCTGAGCGCATCACGCGCAGTCATTTCCATGGGTGCGGTGTCGCAGCCGAAAATGGTTTTGCCCTCGGCATTGACTTGCGGGCCTTCAAGTGATTTTCTGAGACGCGCCAACAGCATGGCCTGGCGCGCTTCGTTCACCATGTGGGCTGCATCGTTGCTGGCGCTGCCGTCAACTCCCAAGCCCACAGGCACTCCCGCTTCAAGCATTTTTCGAATGGGCGCAATGCCACTGGCCAAACGCATGTTGCTACAGGGACAATGTGCAATGCCCGTTCGGGTGGCCGCAAAAAGCGAGATGCCTTCATCGTCCAATTTAACGCAGTGGGCATGCCACACATCGTGTCCCAACCAACCCAAGTCTTGCGCATATTGCGTGGGTGTGCGCTTGAATTTTTCCAAGCTGTAGGCGATGTCATGGTCATTTTCTGCCAAGTGAGTGTGCAACCTCACACCATAGTGTCTGGCCATCTCTGCCGACAAACGCATGAGGTCTTGGCTGACGCTGAAGGGCGAGCAAGGGGCCACGGCCACTTGCGTCATAGCGCCATGCGCTGCGTCGTGATAGCGCTCAATTAAGCGCTGTGTGTCCTTTAGGATGGCATCTTCTTGCTCCACCACCCGATCGGGTGGCAATCCGCCTTTGGATTGGCCTACGCTCATGCTGCCGCGGGTGGCCACAAAGCGCATGCCAATTTCTTGGGCTGCCGCAATGCAATCGTCTAGTTTGACGCCATTGGGGTAGATGTACAAATGGTCACTGCTGGTGGTGCAGCCGGACAACAACAATTCGGCCATGGCGGTTTGGGTGCTAGCGTAAATCATGTCGGGTTGCAGGCCAGCCCAGATGGGATAAAGGCCTGTGAGCCAGCTGAAAAGTTCGGCGTTTTGAACAGCGGGTATGGCGCGCGTTAAGCTTTGTGACATGTGATGGTGCGTGTTGACCATGCCTGGAATGACCACATGGTGCTCGGCCTGTATCACGCGATCGGCTGTGTGTGGCAAGTGAGCCGCTGGTCCGATGGCCTCAATGCAGTTGTCTCTGACAAAGACAGAAGCGTTGTGCAGTTCATCGCCTGAATCGTTAAGCGTGGCTAGGGTGTGAGCGTTGTGAATGAGCAAGGTGGTCATGGGAATGATTTTGCACGAAGAAATTGCGGGTGACCATGGCAGGTACTACACTCTGTCATCATGACTTCTAATCCTGACGTGCAAAGCGATATTCAGCAAAATCCTCGAGCCTTCCTCCGACAGCTTTTTGATCAGGCTGTTCAGCGGGCGCTGCCGCTTCACAACACGCCCGCTTTTTTGCCTAAGCTTCCCAAGGGCCGAACCCTTGTGTTGGGCGCAGGCAAGGCAGCAGGTGCCATGGCCCACGCGGTGGAAGCTTTGTGGCCGTCAGATGCGCCCTTGTCTGGCATGGTTGTAACGCGCTACGGCCATACCCCTGCCAGGCCAGAAGGGGTACCAGAGCGTTTAAAAATTGTGGAAGCATCACACCCTGTGCCCGATGCGGCGGGTTTGGCTGCGGCCGAAGAAATTTTGTCGCTCACCCATGGCCTCACGCAGGACGATTTGGTGTTGTGTCTCATTTCAGGTGGAGGCTCTGCTTTGCTCACCTTGCCAGCCGATGGCTTGAGCTTGGCTGAAAAACAAAGTATCAATCAGGCCTTGCTGAAAAGCGGCGCCAATATCGTTGAAATGAACTGCGTTCGCAAGCATTTGTCACGCATCAAAGGCGGGCGTTTGGCGGCCGCTTGTGCGCCTGCACAAGTTGTCACCTTGGCCATCAGCGATGTGCCAGGCGACGACCCCTCTGTCATTGCCAGTGGCCCCACGGTGCCCGATGCAACGACGTGTGTCGATGCACTTCAAATTTTGAAGCGCTATCAAATTGAAATCTCAAGCGCTGTGCTCGCAGCACTGCAGAATTCAAATTGGGAGTCGCCCAAGCCAGGGGATGCAGCCTTTGATAGAAGCACTGTGCATCTCATTGCAACACCGCAACAGTCTTTATTGGCCGCTGCCAGCTTGGCAGAATCAAAAGGACTGCGTGCCTATATTTTGAGTGATGAAATGGAAGGTGAGTCGCGTGAGGTGGGCAAGGTCCATGCTGCGCTTGCGCGTGCCAGTGCCAAAGGCCACGGCCCCTTTGTCAAGCCCTGTGTTATTTTGAGCGGCGGCGAAACCACAGTCACCATTCGAGCTACAAAAAATGATCCCAAAAAGCGCGAAGGGAGAGGCGGCAGAGCAGGAGAGTTTTGTTTGGGCCTGGCGCAAGCATTGCAGGGCCAAGAGAATGTGTGGGCCCTCGCAGCTGACACAGACGGAATAGATGGCATCGAAGACAACGCTGGCGCGCTGGTTACCCCAGATACGCTGGTCAGAGGGGCATACTCTGGCTTAAGTTTGGACGAGCATCTCGCGTGCAATGACGCCTACGGCTACTTTCAAGCCTTGAATGATTTGGTTTTCTCAGGGCCAACACATACCAATGTGAATGACTTTCGCGCCATTTTGGTGTTGTGACAAAGTATTGATGTGGGTCAACGCGGGCGTGCCAAGGCTCTGGCAAATTCGAGGCCATGTTGAATCGTGTTTTGAACCATGCGCCTGTCCAAGCAGAAAAAGTAGCTTGTGGCACAGTTTTGTTGCGTCGAGGTCAGGCCGCCAACAAGGCCATCCACCTTCTTACGGGTAAAGTGGCCTTTGGCTTGATCGAGGACGGCGTGTTGGTCCATCAATTGGGTGCGGTGGAGGGGCCCTTTTGGTTGGAGGCTGCTGCGGCCATGTTGGGCTTGCCGCATGCCGTTGATGTCTTGGCTGAAAGCTCGGTCACGATCCAAAGCATGTCTCTGGGGCAGTTTAGAAGTCATTTGAAAAATTTACCCGAACCCTTGCATTCTCTGATACTTGATTTGGCGAAGGCTCAAAGGCAGCAAATCGAAGTGGCAGTTAGTCGACTGGCCAAAGACGCCGATGCACGTTTTGCCGAGTGGCTTCTGCGTCATGCAGAGCCTGCGGATGCACAGGGCAGTTTTGCCGTGATCTTGCGAGACCGAAAGCGTTTGATCGCAGCGCAACTGGGCATTGCGCCCGAGACCTTCTCTAGGGTCTTAAAGCACTTGCGCGATCGCAAGCTGATCAGTGGCGGTGGTCGAGTTTTAAACCTGCTAGATCCAAGCGGATTGCAGTCTTTGGCGGGTATTTAGCGAGATTCGCTTCAAGAGGACGCTAAGGCGTTCAAAGCTCGATAGAATTTGTCGAACTTTGAGTAACCCATGCAGTCCATCGAGCCATTGCGCCTGTCACTTGCGAACATCACCAAGCGCTATCCTGGTGTGGTGGCCAATCGCTCCGTCTCTTTGTCCGTCAAACCTGGCGAGGCGCATGCCGTTTTAGGCGAGAACGGCGCAGGCAAATCGACTCTGATGAAAATCATCTATGGCGCAGTCAAGCCAGATGAGGGCTCTATTCAATACAACGGCCAAGTCGTTCAAATTAGAAATCCACAGCAAGCCCGAGCCTTGGGTATCAGCATGGTGTTTCAGCACTTTAGTTTGTTTGATACGCTCAGTGTGGCTGAAAATGTTTGGCTTGGTTTAGATCCTTCATTAACCCTGGCGCAAGTTTCTGCGCGCATCAGCGCCAAGGCCGCAGAGTATGGCCTTGACATTGACCCCGCAAGACCAGTTCATACCTTGAGCGTGGGTGAAATGCAGCGGGTTGAAATTATTCGTGCCTTGCTTACAGAGCCTAAGCTGCTCATTTTGGATGAGCCTACATCTGTGCTTACACCGCAAGCGGTCGACAAATTGTTTGTTGTTTTGAAAAAATTGGTCAGTCAAGGTTGTAGCTTGCTTTACATCAGCCACAAGCTGCATGAAATTCGCGAACTGTGCTCTGCTTGTACAGTACTTCGGGCCGGTGAAGTCACGGGTGTTTGCGATCCGAGGAAAGAGTCCAATGCTTCGCTCAGTCGCATGATGATCGGTGCTGAACCCCCCGCCTTGATGCACCAAGATCGCACGCCAGGTGACATTTTGTTTGAAGCGCGCAATTTGACTTTGGAAAAAGAAAATCAGTTCGGCGTGAACTTGGTTGGCGTCAATTTACAAGTGCGCGCAGGCGAGGTTGTGGGCATTGCAGGTGTGTCAGGCAATGGTCAGCGTGAGCTTCTTTTTGCTTTGTCTGGTGAAGACATTCGCGCGCAAGCCGATGCCATTCAATTAGAGGGAAGAGCAATCGGTCAAATCGGTCCCACTGAACGGCGTCAAGCGGGCTTGCATTTTGTGCCTGAAGAAAGATTGGGACGAGGCGCTGTGCCCTCACTCAGTTTGGCGCAAAACATGCTTCTGACAAGGAGCGAAGCCATATCACCAAGTGGATGGATTCACACGCATATTTTGCAGGAACAAGCGCAAAAAATCATTCAACAATTTAACGTCAAAGCCAATGGTGCCCAAGCGGCTGCGCAATCCTTATCGGGTGGCAATTTGCAAAAGTTCATTGTGGGTCGCGAGATTGAAGCCAAGCCCAAAGTGTTGTTGGTGTCGCAACCAACTTGGGGTGTCGATGTGGGCGCTGCAGCTCAAATCAGGGGCGAGATCTTGGCCTTGCGTGACGCTGGTTGTGCCGTGCTTGTGGTCAGTGAGGAGTTGGACGAGTTGTTTGAAATTTCCGACCGCTTGTATGTCATGGCCAATGGAAAAATTTCTCCCTCTATACCTCGCAAGGATGCCACAGTGGCACAAATTGGCGAATGGATGAGTGGTCTGTGGGAGGCGCATGCTGAAACTTGAATTGCGCTCGCAGGCTTCGAACTTTTGGCGTTACGCCTCCCCCATTTTGGCCTTGGTCATCACGGTTTCTTTGGGCATTGGCTTGTTTGTATTGCTTGGCAAAGATCCTGTGCGCGGACTGCAAATGTTTTTTTGGGAACCTTTGAAATCAGCCTATGCTTTGGGTGAGCTCATGGTCAAGGCCACACCCCTGTTGGTCATTGCCTTGGGTTTGGCTGTTTGTTTTCGTTCCAATGTTTGGAACATTGGTGCAGAAGGGCAATTTGTCATTGGCGCTGTGGCCGCTGGCGGTGTGGCTTTGTTGGCCGACAAAGAAACCGGCCGCTGGATTGTGGTGGCAGTGGTTTTGGCTGGCGTGGCGGGCGGCATGTTTTGGGCCGCCATCACGGCTTGGTTGAAGGACAAATTTCACGCCAATGAAATTTTGGTCAGCCTGATGTTGGTCTACGTGGCGGACATGGTGTTGGGGTATTTGGTTTATGGACCCTGGAAAGATCCCGCTGGCTATAACTTTCCACAAACCAAATCCTTTGAAGCAGTGACTCAAATTCCACGTCTCATGAGTGGCTCTCGCATGAGTGTGGGCCTCATCATTGCGTTGGTAGGCGTTGCTGCTGTTTGGATTTTCCTGTTTAGAACACGTGCAGGCTTTGCGCAGCAAGTAGGGGGTTTGGCGCCTGCAGCCTCACGCTACGCTGGTTTTTCTTCGCGCAAGGCTTTGTGGGTGGCGCTTATGGTGTCTGGCGGCGCAGCAGGTTTGGCGGGCGCCCTGGAAGTGGCAGGGCCTTTGGGTCAACTCACACCCTATGTGCCCTCTGGCTATGGTTTTGCGGCCATCATCGTGGCTTATGTGGGGCGCTTGCATCCGGTAGGCATTGTTTTTTCGGCAGTCCTCATGAGCATGTTCTACATTGGTGGTGAGTTGGCGCAATCGCGCATGGGTTTGCCCAAGTCCATCACCGGCGTGTTTCAGGGGTTGTTGTTGTTTAGCTTGTTGGCATGCGACACCCTGCTGGCATACCGCTTGCGTTGGCAAAAGGGGAGTGCCTGATGGAGTCGTATGCATTGCTCATCGCGGCTACTTTGAATGCAGGCACTGTGCTGGCCATCGCCGCCTTGGGTTTG
>CANNNB010000073.1 GCA_947505995.1 Comamonadaceae bacterium | reverse complement strand
TAAGAGGACGACTGGACCATTTATTAAGTGCATTGGTTGCAATAGTTGTCACCAACAGTGTGTATCCATCATTGGGGGCAGAGGCGACATAGGCAGCACCAATATTTGTTGAAGCGCCTGGTTTTGACTCTACGATGAATGGCTGACCTAAACGTTCCGAGAGTTCTTTGCCGTAAAGCCTGGCCAAACTATCAGACAGCCCTCCCACTGGAAAAGGAATCACTATTTTGACAGGCCGGTTTGGATATTCAGTTTGAGCGTGCGCAACACCATTGATCATCATCAATGCCATCAAAGCAGGCCAACAAATTAAATTGAAAGCCTTGATTACGTATGGTTTTATGTTCATGATTAAAAAATTCTGACCAACTTGCTATTCAAATGAAATGTTGAGTGACTTCAAAATTGGTTTCCATTTATCAGTCTGAAGTTTTATAAAGCCATCCGTTTCTTGTCTAGTCATAGGAAGTGCTTGAACGTTCATTGCCAACATGCGCTTTTGAAAGTCTGCATCTTTTGCAATCTCACGCATGTGCAAATTCAACTTTTCCAAAATAGGTGTGGGAGTTCCGGCAGGAGCTGACAAGCCAAAATATGTGGCAATAGTTACTTCTGGATATCCAGACTCAGCCATAGTTGGAATTTTTTCTTGAGTAGCCCATCTCTTAGGGTATGCGACAGCCAAGGCCTTCATACGACCACCGATGACTTGATTAATGGCCGCCCCGTCAATCATGAAATCGAGCCGACCAGCAATTAAATCACGATGAGATTCTCCGCCTTTATATGGAACGTGTACTAACTTTCCAATTCCTGCTTGCGTTCTAAAAAGTTCTGTCACCACATGGTTAGCGCCCCCTTCACCGTGTGATCCATAGGCTAGTCCATTTGGACTTTCTTTAGCTGCTTTGATGAGATCTTGCAACGAATTAAAAGGTGAGTCACTGCGCACAACCACATAAAAAGCATTGACACCCATCATGCCGACTGACATCATTTTTTCTACATCGTAGTTTAAATTTTTATAACTCCATTTATTCAAGGAGTGTGAAGCTAAAGTTGAAATCAACAAAGTATGTCCATCTGCAGGTGCAGAGGACACAAAAGAAGTTGCAATATTGGTACTTGCACCAGGTTTATGGTCAAGAATAAATGGTTGGCCAAGCCTGTCCTGAAGTTCTTTGGTGTAGGCACGTGCAATACCGTCGGTGAACGCACCTGGAGAGAATGGCGAAATCACCTTAACAGGGCGACTAGGGTAATCAGCCTGTGCCATTGAAGAGAACGGCATCAAAGCACTTACCACTGCCATTTTGTTTAAATTTCTTCTGCTGATCAGTTCTTTATCTGCTGAAAATTTCATTTTTTCCCCTATGTATTTTAAAAATGAGTAGATTGCGGTACAACTATTCAAAAACAATGTTCAAAGACTTAATGACAGGCTGCCACTTTTCTGATTGCTCTTTGATGAATGCAGATGTTTCTTGACGATTAAGTGGAAGTGGCAACACATTCATGGCCATTATTTTTTTCTCAATGTCCTTACTAGAACCAATCGACTTCAATGCTTGATTTAATTTTTCAACTATTTGAGCAGGGGTACCAGCAGGCGCAGAAATCCCGAAGAACGCAGTCATGGTCACATCGGGGTACCCTACTTCGGCCATTGTTGGTACATTGGGTTGTGACGGCCATCTCTTAGGGTAGGTCACGGCAAGTGCTCTTAATCGACCACCTTCTACGAGATTAATAGATGCACCATCGATCATGAAATCGATTCGACCCCCAATGAGATCTACGCTGGACTGAGGAAGCCCTTTATAAGGAATATGGAGCAGATGTGGAATACCCGCTTTTGAGCGCAATAACTCAGTGATGAGATGGTTAGGGCCGCCAGCGCCATGCGTGCCATAACTCAATCCTTGTGGACTTAATTTCGCTGCCCGGATAAGTTCATCAAATGTCTTGTAGGGTGAATCTTGCCGTACTACTAAAAAGGAAGGAACTACACCAAGCAATCCAACATTGACCATGGCGTCAGCGTCGTAATTTAGACTTTTATAGCTCCATTTGTTAAGCGCATGCGATGCCATGGTCGACACAAACAACGTGTATCCATCAGGAGGTGCTGTGGCTACTGAAGCCGCACCTAAATTGGTTGCAGCACCAGGTTTAAAGTCTAAAATAAAAGGCTGCCCAAAGCGGTCAGTGAGCTCTTTTGTATATAAACGAGCCAAACCGTCACTCATGCCTCCTGCGCTGAATGGAACAACGATTCGCACAGGTTTATTTGGATAGTCACTCTGAGCAAATACGGTAGAGGACAAGATGAGCGACGTCAAGATGCAGCGCGATAACCACTTACCCAACGTATTGGACTTCGATTTTGAAATAAATTTCATACTGATTACCTTCTTGAATCAAAAGACTTGAATCATTCATCTAAGGGAATCGTATATCTGAATTAACTGAGGCTCAAATTATTAGAAGTGATGCATGCAATCACTTAACTTAATGCCCACCTTTCTTTAAGAGTTGCGTCGCTTTTGCAATGGAAAAAGCAAACTCTTCTTTAACGCACTCCAAGAAATCTAAGGCTACATCCGTCATCGTTTTCCGAGCTGGCTCAATGACAAATGTTTCTAGTATCAAGGGTGGATCTTCAATCGGATTGATGTTGTATTTTCCTGTATCGATGTCATTGGCAATCATCATCATTGGCAAAATGGTAGCCCACTCTCCTCTAGATACAAGATCCATGGTGCCAGCCATCGTGTCAAATTCAGCAAAACTCTTGATGCCAACGCCATTTGAAGTGATGTATGCATCAATCAATTTGCGACGCGCGTTGCTAACACCGGGAATGGCCAAATTGAGGGGGGGCAGATCAGCCAACTTCAATGGCTGACAGTGCTTATAGGGGCTCATTCGTCCTGAAACAAGCATCTCGGGAGCGCTAGCAAAAAAACTCGTTCGCACCCCTTTTGAACCAATCGAAGAAGGAACAATGGCAAAAGTTAATTCCCCAGAGCGCACCCTGTCTGTCAATTCACCAAAATAAGAGTCAATAACTCGCACGATGACATTTGGATTTTGTTTGGTAAATCTCGCGTAGGCCGGCGCCAGTACCGCTCTGGTCATGACAGGTGTCATACCCACTTTGATTTCACCTTGACGACTTCCTTGAAAAGGCTCTATCGCCCTAAGTGTCATTTCATGTGCTTTTAGAAACTCAATGCAGGCAGAGTAATAAGCCGTGCCAGCGGGTGTTGGCTGAACTGAACCTAATGATCTGTAAAATAATTTCACTCCCAAAGATTCCTCTAGGTCACTCACATGCTGAGAGACGCCAGACTGAGTGGCGTGCTCTCGCTGAGCCGCAACAGTGAATGAATGCTCTTCATAGGCAGCAACAAACAACTGAATGCTTCTAGGATTTTGACGCATATTGTGAAATGCCATTTTGTGTTCAATTGATCAATTAGTTGTAAATTCTAGTAGACTTAGCTGAACTTAACCAGCCCTAGGAAAGTTTCCCAATGACACAAATCACTGACAACCAGACCATGTCACGGCCCGTGAAAGCCGGTCTTGTAGGCTTTGGATGGTGGGGAAAAACCATTTTCAAAGAATTACAAGGATCCCAAAACTTTAAAGTGATTGGTATTGCTGAAACCTCAGATTTAACCAGATCAGCAATGCACAGCCACAGCGATTTAGAAGGCATCATGATTCATGACAACTTCAAAGATCTATTGAAGCAATCAGACCTAGAAGTAGTCATTTTGTGTTCACCTCACGAATTCCACGCCCAACAAATTCTGCTGGCTGCCGAGGCCAACAAACACGTTTTTTGCGAAAAACCCTTGTGCCTTTCGCTGTCAGATGCCAGGATGGCAATACATGCTTGCTCGTCGCGTAATTTGACATTGGGTATTGGCCATGAACGAAGGTTCGAACCAGAAGTCATGGCTTTAAAAAAAATGATCCAACATGGAGAGCTTGGCACCATTCTTCAAATCGAAGCCAATTTCAGCCAAAACAAATTCTTTGCATTGCCAAAAGACAATTGGCGACTTTCGAATTTCCATGCTCCTGTGGGCCCCCTCACCGCGACTGGGATTCACTTGGTGGATTTAAGTATTTCCATCTTAGGACCGTGTGAAACCGTTTGGGCAAGGCTGTCTACATTGGGCTCAGACTTCGAAAATGGCGACACTCTAGGCATCATGATGGGCTTTCCAAACGGATCAAATGCCCTCATTGGTGCCGTATTGGCCACGCCATTTGATGGTCGACTAGCCGTTTACGGCTCTAAAGGATGGGTTGAAATTAGGGATCGATCACACCCAGAAAATCCATCCGGCTGGGATGTCACGATTGCTTTGATGGGCCAGCCCGTTAGAAAGCACTTTACAGAGCCATCACCTGCAGTTCTGACAAACCTTGAGTCGTTTGCATTTGCAGTCAGAAATATCAGCCCCTACCCAGTTTCCAACACAGAAATGCTGGCCAATGTTGCAGCATTGGAGGCGATCATGACTTCTGTGAGTCAAAATACACTGGTCAAAGTAGAAACACCGTGAAACTCAAAGGAGACCTGATTGACTCCCCAAAAATCGCCTCCTAAAAAACGGCTGTCTGGCCCTCAACGAGAAGAGCACATTATCCAAGAGGCCATCAAGTTTTTTTCCGAAGTAGGGTTTGGGGGTGACACACGAGAACTGGCAAAACGGTTGGGCGTGACCCAGTCCCTTCTCTACAAATACTTCCCCAACAAAGAGGCTCTCATCAATCGAGTTTTTGAGGTTGTGTACATGGGAAGATGGAGTCCGTTTTGGGAGTCAGTCATTCAGGACCGAACGCTTCCGCTAACTGAGCGATTAACGCGCCTTTACACCGAGTACGCCAAGGCTGCGCTAACACGTGATTGGGTTCGTATCTTCATGTTTTCTGGTTTGCGGGGCGAAGACATTAACCGAAAATATCTGGCAATTCTGAGAAAACGCATCCTTGAACCCATTGCCATTGAACTGCGCCATGAAATGGGCCTTCCCAACATTGAAGAACTGCCTCTTCTTTCATCAGAAGTCGAATTGGTCTGGAGCATCAACTCCAGAGTTTTCTATTTTGGCCAACGCCAATGGATATTTGACGTTCCCCTAGAAGATGACCTCAACGAAATGATTAGCCTCACCATTGAACATTTCATGGCTGGCGCACAAACAGTCATACCTCGATTGCTAGAAGCCGCTCAGTCCAAAAAAATCCAAAGTCCAAGTTAAGGTAAATACTTATTCCCTAAAAGTATCGTGTAAATTTATAGTGATCAGATGATCACTTATAAAGAATTTAACTTGCACGACTATCGAAATGCCTTAGGCAAGTTTGGTACGGGTGTCGCCATCGTCAGTACCAAAACCAATGACGATTTGCCGGTTGGAGTCACAGTCAATTCATTCAATTCAGTTTCACTTGATCCACCCATCGTCCTGTGGAGCCTTAACAAACTGTCTCCTAGCTTGAAAGCCTTTGACGAAACAGGAAAGTTTGTGATTCATGTTTTGAGCAAGGATCAAGTGGGTTTGTCAAAGCGCTTTTCAAGCCGGATTGAAGAGAAATTCGCAAATGTGGAATACGAATTCGGGCAGTTAGGTATTCCATTGATTCCTGGTTGCTCAGCCATTTTTGAATGCACGACTTGGCTACGTCAAGAAGTTGGAGATCACATACTTTTTCTCGGACTTGTTGAAAATTTCAACAGCACAGAAAAAGAAGCACTTCTCTATTACAAGGGGCGCTATGCAAGTGGCACCGAATTAGAAACAAACTTAATTTAAAAAGATCGACGGAAATTTTAGGAAGAAATGGATGAAATACAGTACTTTTATGATGCCACTGCACCCACCGGGTCGCAATGTGACAGAAACATTGAAAGAAGATAGAGAAGCAATTTTGTTAGCTGATCGCTTAGGCTTCAGCGAGGCTTATGTTGGAGAACATGTTACAGATGCAGCGGAAACTGTGACATCAAGCTTAATTTTCTTAGCAAGCCTGGCTGCGCAAACCAAACAAATCAAATTAGGCACTGGCACGATCAACCTTCCCAATGCGCACCCAGCTGCAATCGCAGCCCAAGTTGCGATGTTGGATCATTTACTCGAAGGGCGTTTCATCATGGGCATCAGTCCAGGTGGACTGATGTCAGATGCGGAAATTTTTGGTAATTTTGGAAGAGACAGAAATGCGATGTTCGTTGAGAGCATCAACATGATTTTGAAAATTTGGGAGAGCTCGCCCCCTTACAACCTAAAGGGAAATTTTTGGGATATTTCCGTAGAGAAAACAATGATTCCAGACATTGGCCAAGGGTTCGTCATGAAGCCCTATCAACAACCACACCCGCCTATTGTGGGCACGGCAGTCGCTCCTTTCTCACAAGGTGTGACAGAAATGGCAAAACGTGGCTGGGGGCCTATTTCTGCAAACTTTCTCATGCCTGAATGGGTTAAATCACATTGGCCTAAATACGTTGAAGGAAGAACTGCGGTTGGTGCCGTAGCGTCACCCTCTGAATGGCGAGTGGCAAAGAGTATTTTTGTCAGTGACGATGAAAAGACCGCTCAGCGATACGCACTAGAGTCTGGTGGACCCTATCACTTTTACTTTCAACAGTTGACTCGAAAACTGATAGGCGGCGGCCGAAGTAATCTATTTAAAACTGATCCCAATATGCCAGATTCAGAAATCACTCCCTCCTTTGTCACCAAAAGGCTGGTACTTGCTGGAACTGTCAATTCTGTAGTTGATCAAATTCTAGCTTTCAGAGATCAAGTGGGTGACTTTGGCAACCTAGTTTATGCATGTCACGACTGGATGGATCCTGCCTTAGGCAAACGTTCTATGGAATTGTTTGCAAATGAAGTTATGCCCAAGGTCAATGCTGCAATTGGTCGCAGTGAAAAAATTTAAAGAGATCAGAAAAAAATGAAAGCAACCGTAAATGGAATTCAGGTTAATTACAGAGTAAGTGGCAAAGGTCCTTGGATTATTTTGAGCCATCCAGTTTCCGCAAACTTGGAAATTTGGGAACCTCAAATTAATGCATTGGCTGAAAATTTTTCAGTCCTTCAATATGACATTCGTGGCCATGGAGAAACAGAGGCATCCGAGGGGCCTTACCCTATGGTGCAGCTTGTGGATGACGCCGCTCATTTATTAATCTATCTCGGAATAGAAAAAGCACATTGGATCGGCACTTCACTTGGAGGGATGATTGGCCAAGCCTTTGCTATTAAATATCCAGATAAAGTTGATCGCATGGTTTTAGCCAATACAACATGCCAAGCAGCGCCCAATGCTCAGTCGCTATGGGGAGAAAGAGCGTTAGAAGCTGAAATGCATGGCATGTCGTCCCAAATTGAATCAACCATTTCAAGATGGTTTACAAAAGGCTTTATTGAAAATAATCCTCATGTGATTCAAAAAGTAGAAGACATGATTAGGACAACGTCCGTAGTGGGTTATCGAGGCACGTCAAATGCTTTAATTAACTTTGACCTGTCATCACAACTGGGTTCCATCAAATCCAGCGTACTGGTCATTGCTGGTGAACACGATCAGGCTACTGCGCTAACGATGTCACAAAAAATAGTTTCACTTTTACCCAAGGCTCAACTGGTGATAGTGAAAGATGCAGCACATATAAGCAGTGCTGAGCAATGGGAGTTTTTTAATAAAGAAGTGATTAATTTTTTAACTACAGCGGATTCAAGCACGAAGTCCCACTTTGATTGACCTTACCCCGGTCGGCGTTCAAATGCCTGTACATCGTCGGGGATGTGGTGAAAGGCTTGCTTGTCCACTGTAAAGATTGCAATTTTGGGTTGATAGACCGAAGGGTCGTCTAAAGTGCCCACCTTCACCACCATGGAACCTGGCCGTGTTGGGGTTTGCGTGCCAATAGCAGTTCCACATGTAGGGCAAAAGAAGCGCGTAACAGGCTTTTCTAAGTCGCTGCGTTTGAAAGAGGCAGGCGTTCCATTGTCATATTTGAAGCCATCGAGGTCCAAGATGACAATGGCGTTTGGATGACCGCCCGTGATGTATTGACACTCCCTGCAATGGCATTGCAAAGCCGCCTTAATTTCTCCATTGTAAGAGTAGCGAATGCCTTTGCAATAACAACCACCTGTTAATTTCATGACAGCTCCCATTTGTACATTGACACTTCATATTAATGTAATTTTGGACGTTTCTAAGGCCTTGTCACGAAAATACGAATCAAAACAAATAATGATCTACCAGCATGGCCGCAAAAAGTACGCTCAAATGCACAAGCGAAAATTTAAAAGTCTGACGCGCCTGCTCATCAGAATATTTCCGCCAGAGCTTGAACGCATGAACCACAAAAACCAGACTTAAACTCAATGCAACCAAGAGATAGAGCCAAGAACTCATACCATAAACAAATGGCATCAAACATGCAGCCAACAAAATAAGGGTGTAAAGCAAAATTTGCAAGCACGTGAAGTCAATGCCATGAGTCACAGGCAACATAGGTAGTCCCGACTTCCTATATTCATCAACTCGGTAAAGTGCCAACGCCCAGAAATGAGGTGGCGTCCACAAGAAAATAATCAGAAAGAGTAGAAGCGCTTCGGGTCCCACCTGATCCGTCATTGCAGCCCAACCTAGCACCGGCGGCATTGCGCCAGACGAGCCTCCAATCACGATGTTTTGCGGCGTGAGTGGCTTTAAGATAACAGTGTAAATAACCGCGTATCCCAAAAAAGTACCTAAAGTAAGCCACATGGTGAGGGGGTTGATCCAGAAATACAGCAAAGCCGAACCAGCTGCGCAAAGCGCAGAAGAAAATAACAATGCCAGCAGGCCGTCAACTTGACCTTGTGCCGTTGGGCGCCAAGAAGTTCTTTTCATCTTGGCATCTATTTCTTTTTCAACCAAACAATTGATGGCCGCGGCCGCTCCAGCAACTAGCCAGATACCGACACAAGCCAATATGGCGCGTTGAATTTCATTCAAAGTTGGTACTCTCGGTACCGCCATCACCATTCCCACAAGGGCGCAAAAGACAATCAGTTGCAGCACTCTAGGTTTGGTCAGCGCATGAAGCTGACTTAGAACAACCAGAGAATTTCGCGAAATAATCGTCGGCATAAATTGAATTTGGTAGTGGCAGAAAATTCGTCTACAACTATGAGTGACGAATCATTCCTACTTTGCACTGGAGGCTCACCAGCCAGTGTGGCGGACCATCTTCCGTTCCCGCCCGATCTAAGTTTGGATGAAGTTTTAAAATTTGTTCGAGAATTTTTTCCTGATCAGGCTCTAGGTCAACGAAAAAAACATGACTATCTTCCGCTAATATTTTTTCAAATCTAGCAAACTTATAGTTAGGCGTCTGGATGCCAATAAAGCCGCCCATCCAAGCGCTAAAGCCTAAAATGACAATCGAAAGAAAAACAAATGGCGTCCAGCCAGCTGACGTGCTTACCAGTTCAAAGCTGAAGGCCATCAAAAGCAGCGTACTGGCCAAACCGCAACCAACTACAGCTCCCATTATCGATTTGTGCACGACGTCTTGCTTCATGAATGATTGAACTTCATGCAGGTGTGGATGATCTGACAAGCTCTTGTCATCCAAACTCAACACATGAATCTGAGGCGTGGAAATACCAGCACCCTCAAGTTGCTCTTCAAAAAGCTCTAAATCGTCCAAACTTGGACCCGTAAAATAACTTCTCTTTAGCTTCATACGACACCCTCAGTTAAATTAAGCCTGACCCTAATTTGTCTTTGCCTTGGCTAAGATATAGTCCACAGCGGCCTTCACTTCTGTCTCACTCAATGAAACATTTCCACCCTTTGCGGGCATGACGCCAGCCGAACTACTTATCCCATTAAGGGCGCTGACATACAGCGCCTTTGTTCCTTTAGCCATTCTTGCCTTCCACTGCGCCTGATCGCCTAGTTTGGGTGCGCCTGCAATCCCTGCGGCATGACAAGCGGCGCAACTTTGGGCAAAAATCTGAGCACCATCGCGTGTAACTGTGCTCGTACTTATCGTTGCATTTAGCACAGCAACTTCAGTAGGTAACTCCATGGCAAGCTTGCCAACCGGTTTAATGCGATCAATCACACTGCTCCCATTGCGCATCAAGGCATCTCTGCTGTGCATGACCTGATTTGGCATGCTCATATGAT
>CANNNB010000072.1 GCA_947505995.1 Comamonadaceae bacterium | reverse complement strand
TTACAACTTGGCATGTGTGCCCTTGGCCACGTTGGGCTACTTGCCTGCTTGGTTAGCGGGTTTGGGCATGGCGTGCAGTTCTTTGGGTGTCGTTTTAAATGCTTTGCGACTTTCTAAAGCCCTTCATTTTGAATTGGACGGAAAAACTTAATGGACATCCTTTATTTATTGATTCCTTTGTCGGTTGCTTTGGTTTTTTTTATTTTGGCAGGCTTTTGGTGGGCTGTGAATCGTGGTCAATTTGAGGACATTGAAGCAGAAGGTGAGCGAATTTTGAGAAATGATTGACTTAAGTCAAAGAAGCTTATTCCTTAGCTTGAGAAACTCACCTCGTAAATTTAGAAGAGGTGAAAATGAAATTTGCCAATGCACAGGCAACGGTCTACAACGATACGGTTGTCAGACAATTTGCCATCATGACGGTGGTGTGGGGTGTGGTGGGCATGCTGGTTGGCGTGATCATTGCGGCCCAATTAACTTGGCCTGAGTTGAACTTGGGTATTCCTTGGCTCAGTTATGGCAGGCTGCGTCCATTGCACACCAACGCAGTCATTTTTGCGTTTGGTGGTTGCGGTTTGTTTGCATCAGCTTATTACGTCGTTCAGCGAACCTGCCATGTGCGTTTGTTCAGTGACAAATTGGCCAGCTTTACGTTTTGGGGTTGGCAGTTGGTCATTTTGGCAGCGGCCATTTCTTTGCCGATGGGCTACACCAGCGGCAAAGAATATGCCGAACTAGAGTGGCCCATTGACATTCTGATCACCTTGGTCTGGGTCTCATTTGCGGTGGTGTTCTTTGGCACTTTAGGCACTCGGAAGGTTCGTCATATTTATGTGGCCAACTGGTTCTTTGGAGCCTTCATCATTGCGGTGGCATTGCTTCACTTGGTGAATAGCGCTGCCATGCCTGTTGGCCTCATGAAATCTTATTCTGCCTATGCAGGTGTGCAAGATGCCATGGTGCAATGGTGGTACGGTCACAATGCCGTGGGCTTCTTTTTAACGGCTGGTTTCTTGGGCATGATGTATTACTTCATCCCTAAGCAAGCTGAAAGACCAGTCTACAGTTACCGCTTGTCCATCGTTCACTTTTGGGCGCTCATTTTCACGTACATGTGGGCAGGCCCTCACCACTTGCACTACACCGCTTTGCCCGACTGGACTCAGTCACTGGGTATGGTGTTTTCACTCATTTTGTTGGCACCCAGTTGGGGCGGCATGATCAATGGCGTCATGACTTTGTCTGGTGCATGGCATAAACTGCGCGACGATCCCGTGCTTCGTTTCCTCATTGTGTCATTGTCTTTCTATGGCATGTCCACATTTGAAGGCCCCATGATGTCCATCAAAACAGTGAACGCTTTGTCTCACTACACCGACTGGACAGTGGGCCACGTGCACTCTGGTGCTTTGGGTTGGGTGGGCTTGGTCACCATGGGCACCATGTACTACCTCATTCCCCGCTTGTTTGGTCAGAAAAAAATGTACAGCGTGAAAGCCATTGAGGCGCACTTCTGGATTGCCACCGTGGGTATTGTGATTTACATCGCAGCCATGTGGATTGCCGGCGTGATGCAAGGTTTGATGTGGCGTTCTGTCAATACAGACGGCACTTTAACTTACACATTTGTAGAGTCTGTGAAGGCTACGTACCCCTTTTATGTCGTGCGCTTTGTGGGTGGCCTCCTTTATTTGAGCGGTATGTTGATCATGTTGTGGAATACGTTGAAAACGGCCACCAAAGGTCATGCCGTGGATGTGCAAATTCCAGCCCCTTCTCTTGTACACGCCTAAGCACAATTGGAGAAATATTCAATGTCAAACAATTCAAAAACGGGTAGCGGTTTCTCCCACGAGAAAATTGAAACCAACAACTTCCTCATGATCATTTTGATCTTGCTTGTTTTATTGGCTGGGGGCATGGTTGAAATCGTGCCTCTGTTTTTCCAAAAATCAACCACTGAAGCTATTCCTGGTCTGCAACCTTACACCGCCTTGCAAGTAGCGGGACGCGATATTTATGTGCGCGAAGGTTGCTACAACTGTCACTCCCAAATGATTCGCCCGTTTCGCGCCGAGACCATGCGCTATGGCCCTTACTCTGTGGCGGGGGAGTTTGTATACGACCACCCCTTTCAGTGGGGTAGCAAGCGCACAGGTCCCGACTTGGCTCGTGTGGGTGGCAAGTACTCTGACGAATGGCATCGCATTCACTTAACAAACCCACGCGATGTGGTGCCTGAATCCAATATGCCTGCTTATGCCTGGTTAGAAAATGCACCTGTAGATGGCCTTAGTCTGCCAAGACACATGAGTGGCCTGCGCTCATTGGGAGCCCCTTACAGCGACCAAGAAATTGCCAAAGCCACTGAAGAAGTTCAAGGCAAAACAGAGTTGGATGCCGTGATTGCTTACCTGCAAGTCATGGGCATTCACCGCAAATAAAGGAAGCACACACCATGGACGTCAATACGCTTCGATCGGCCGTGACAGTGGTCACATTCATCTTGTTCGTCGGCATCGTGATGTGGACCTTGTCTAAACATCGGACAGCTGAGTTTGAAGAGGCAGCCAAGTTGCCCTTCGGTCAAGACGACTGAAGACCCCGGTTCAACGAATAGAAAGAGAATTTGAAATGAGTGACTTCACAAGCAATTTCTGGTCTGTGTATGTGGCCTGCATTTCCTTGGTCGGTATTGTGGCCTGCTTGCTGCTGCTTTACTTCAGCGGCAAAGCCAAAGCCATGACCGACAACGACAACACCACAGGCCACGTTTGGGATGGCGATTTGCGTGAGATGAACAACCCCTTGCCGCGCTGGTGGGTGGGATTGTTTTTAATCACCATTTTTTTCTCAGTGGGCTATTTGGTTTTGTATCCAGGTTTAGGCACCAGCGCGGGTCAATTGGCTTGGACATCTGCCGGCCAATACGAGGCAGAAGTGACCAAGGCCAATAAAGAGTTGGAGCCCTTATACGCCAAATTTGCAGGTATGCCGCCCGAAGTGGTGGCCAAAGACCCACAGGCCATGGCCATTGGAGACCGCTTGTTCATGAACAACTGCGCTCAGTGTCATGGGTCGGACGCACGCGGTAGCAAAGGCTTCCCCAATTTGACCGACAAAGATTGGTTGCATGGCGGATCGCACGAGAAAATTCAAGAAAGTTTACTCAAAGGCCGCATAGGCAACATGCCACCTCTGGCTGCTGCCGTTGGTACGCCTGAAGATGTTCGAAATTTGGCGCAATACGTTTTGAGCTTGTCCAAAAGCCCCCACGACTCATTGAAAGCTGCATTGGGTAAATCTAAATTTTCGACCTGTGCTGCGTGTCATGGTGCCGACGGAAAGGGCAATCAAGCTTTGGGTGCACCTAACCTAACCGATGACATTTGGTTACATGGCTGGGGAGAGAATGCCATTGTTTCCATGATTACAAATGGCAAAGTGAACCAAATGCCTGCACAAGCTGGCAAGCTTACAGATGCCCAATTGCATGTGCTGGCTTCCTATGTTTGGGGGCTTTCTAACAACCCTGCCAAAGTAGCGGCCCAATAATTTAAGTGAGTGATTTTGGATTCTCCTGATGAGCCAGAGAAGGTACCGCGAAAGTTCATTCCCATTGTGTCATCGCAAGCGATAGCGTCCTCGGATGACTCAGAAGAGGGGGCTTGGGGTGAGCTTTACCAAGCGCATCAAAAAATTTACCCACGCAGCGTCCAAGGTATTTTTGCCAAATGGCGCTGGGGGTTTGTTTTTCTCACTCAAATTATTTTTTACTGCTTGCCTTGGCTAGAGTGGGGTCAGCGGCAAGCTGTGTTGTTTGATTTAGGCGCTAGACGCTTCTATATTTTTGGTATTGTGCTTTACCCACAAGACTTTATTTATCTCACTGGCTTGTTGGTGATTTCTGCTTTTGCTTTGTTTTTGTTTACCACCATTGCAGGCCGATTGTGGTGTGGCTTTGCATGCCCTCAAACGGTTTACAGTGAAATTTTCATGTGGATTGAGCGCAAAGTGGAGGGCAATCGAACCGCCCGCATGCGGCTTGATTCGCAAGAATTTTCGCTCGAAAAATTGGTCAAGAAATGGTACAAACATTTCCTTTGGATTGGCTTCTCAATTTGGACAGGTTTTACATTTGTAGGCTACTTCACCCCCATTCGTGATTTGGGCATGGAGTTCTTCTTAGGAAACATGTCTTCTTGGGAAGTTTTCTGGGTTTTCTTTTATGGCTTTGCAACATATGGCAATGCGGGGTTCATGCGCGAGCAGGTGTGCAAATACATGTGCCCCTATGCTCGCTTTCAAAGTGCCATGTTTGACAAAGACACGTTGATAGTCACTTACGATTCAGAGCGAGGAGAGCCACGCGGTTCGCGCTCAAGAAAAGCTGATTTTTCCGCCTTGAATTTGGGAGCCTGTGTCGATTGCAGTTTGTGTGTGCAGGTATGCCCCACCGGCATTGATATTCGAAAAGGATTGCAGTACGAATGCATTGGCTGTGGTGCTTGTGCCGACGTTTGCGACACTGTGATGGACAAAGTAGGTTACTCGCGTGGCTTGGTTAAATTCTCTACGCAACATGCAATTGAAAACCATTGGACCTCTGCCCAAACACTGCGCCATGTTTTTCGGCCGCGTGTTCTCATCTACACAGGTATTTTGTTGTTGGTCATTGCTTTGTTATTTGGGAGTTTGCTTGCACGCAAATCCTTCAAGGTCGATGTCATTAGAGATCGTGCCTCGTTGGCGCGAATTGTGAGTGGCGGCCACATCGAAAATGTATATCGACTGCAAATCATGAACGCGGCAGAAAGACGACAACATTTCCGTATTTTGGCATCTGGCCTAAATGATTTAGAGGTAATGATCGACTCTGAAAACTTGCTTGTGGAGTCCACACAATCGCGCTGGGTCTCTGTTCGTTTGCACGTTCCTTATGGCTCTGCGTTATCAGGCAAGTACCCCGTTCAATTCACCATAGAGGCTTTTGATGAAAATGGAAAAGTCAGTGAAAAGATAGAAGAAAAGTCGGTTTTCTTAATTCCACGCTAATCAACCCTGATGCACATTCATTCTGGAGAAACTAACTGATGAACACCGGTACCTTGAAAAATCTAAATGCTTCTTCCGTCAAACCATGGTGGTCATTTGGCATGGTTTGGATGATCATTGCCGGCCCAGCGGTGGTGGTGGTGGCAGCCTTTGTCACCCTTTACTTGGCCATCACCATTCCTGACCCCGTGCTACCTACAGAGGCACTGAATCCTCGTCATGCGATAGAAAATCAAGGCAAATTAGAGGCCGCCATGGCCCCTGCCATGCAAGCTCGCAATCATGCAAGTACGGGTGTGGTGCCAGAACCCAAAAAATAACAATTTACATCTTACAAAATCCTACAAGGAGACAAACATGCTTGCTCAAAGGCTCATGTGGATCGTATGGCCGGCTTTTTTAGTGGCGGGACTTTTAGAGGTGGTGGTATTTGGTATGTTTGACCCCGAAGACATGCACTGGTTTGGACATCAAATGGCGCTTTCGAGGCAAGGCGTTTACACCTTGTCATTTTTCGTATTTTGGACACTGACCATTGTGTCTAGCAGCCTTACTACGCTGCTGTCTATGTCGCCCTTTGAGGTCAACCGTTGCCCTGTGCCAATTGACCAACGGCCCCCCAATTGCACACACAAAGGCGATGGTTGCTGCTAAGTCAGTTATGAGATTGTGAAGTGCAGGGGTAGATATGTGGCTACCAAGTCATGAAATGTCTGAGTTAGTCCTAATGACATTGTGGCTGCGTGTTGACGATTCTTTGGAGAGCTTCGGTGTCCAAAATTTTAACGTGCCGTTGCTTCACTTCTACAATGCCATCGTCTACAAATTTTGAAAATGTGCGGCTGACAGTTTCAAGCTTGAGGCCAAGGTAGCTGCCTATTTCTTCACGGGTCATTCTCAAGACCAATTCAGTTTGCGAAAAGCCTCGTGAGTGCAAGCGCTGGACCAAGTTCAACAAGAAAGCGGCCAATCGCTCTTCAGCGCGCATGCTGCCCAAGAGCAACATGACGCCATGTTCGCGCACAATTTCGCGGGACATGATTTTGTGAACATGGTGTTGAAGTGCTGTGACTTCACGTGAAATTTCTTCAATTCGGTCAAAGGGTAAGACACAAACTTCTGCGTCTTCTAGGGCCACGGCATCGCAGCTGTGTTGGTCATTCACAATGCCGTCTAGGCCAATAATTTCACCCGCCATTTGGAAGCCCGTGACTTGGTCACGTCCATCTTCGGATGCTAGGCAGGTTTTGAAGAAGCCAGTGCGAATGGCATAAAGTGAAGTAAATTTTTCGCCATTGCTAAACAGAGTGCTGCCGCGTTTGATTTTTCGGCGTGTAGCGACCAAATCGTCCAAGCGTTCAAGATCGGTTTCAGACAAGCCCATGGGCATGCAGAGTTCGCGCAAGTTGCAGTTGGAGCATGCGACTTTGATGGCTTCAGGTTTCATGGCAGTCTCGATTTGAAAAAATTGGCATTGCGGCAAGTCAAGGCTTGAGCTTATACCTACTTGAACCAGTTGATTCATCTCAATGTTCTACAAAACTCTTTTTTCGTGTGAGATTGCCCTAAATTTGATTTAAGTCAAGTTCAAGCCAAGAAGGAAAAGGCACATTTAACAAAGCCTTGAAACATGAAAGTAGTGGGAAATTCCGAATGTCCTTTTTAACCCCTGAATTGCTCAACCGCTTTGATATTCCTGGCCCACGCTACACCTCATACCCTACAGCGGATCGATTTGTGGAGGCCTTTTCGCAAGGCGATTTGAGGCAAGCCTTGGAATTTCGCAAACAAGGTGTTGTTCAAAAAAACGGGCCTTTGTCCATTTACGTGCACATTCCTTTTTGTGAATCGCTTTGCTACTACTGCGCTTGCAACAAAATCATCACCAAACACCACGAAAAAGCAGCACCCTATTTACGCTACTTGACCCAAGAGTTAGAGCTTTACACACAGGTCATGGGCACAGGTCAGTCAGTCAGCCAGTTGCATTTGGGCGGTGGTACACCTACATTTTTAAACAATGATGAGTTGGGCGAACTCATGGCCATGCTCAAGCGCAGCTTTAGCTTCACGGCCGGTGGTGAGTGCTCGGTGGAGGTAGACCCTCGTACTGTGGACGACACTCGATTGGCGTTTTTGTTTGAGTTAGGGTTCAATCGCCTGAGTTTTGGCGTGCAAGACTTTGATCCCGAAGTGCAAAAAGCAGTACACCGAATTCAACCCGCTTCGCAGGTGTTTTCCTTGGTGGCTTCGGCTCGCACGATCGGCTTTGAATCCATCAACATTGATTTGATTTACGGTCTGCCTAAGCAAACGCCGGAATCCTTTGATCGCACGTTGGCGCAAGTTAACGAATTGCGACCCGATCGCATTGCGCTCTATGCCTATGCGCATTTGCCCGAACGCTTCAAACCACAGCGCAGAATTTTGGCTTCCGAATTACCGCCTGCTGCTAGCAAGATTGACATGTTGTCCAAGTCTATGGATGCACTTATGAATGCTGGCTATGTTTATGTAGGCATGGATCATTTCGCATTGCCAGACGATGCCTTGGCAGTGGCAAAACGCCAAGGCCGCTTGCACCGAAACTTTCAAGGCTACAGTACTCAACCCGATTGCGACTTGATAGGTTTAGGCGTGTCGGCCATAGGGCGAATGGGTGGCACCTACAGCCAAAACGCCAAGACCATGGATGAGTATGTGGACATGCTGGAGCATGGTCATTTGCCTGTTGTAAAGGGTTTGGTTTTGTCGCGAGATGACATGATTCGTCGCGCCTGGATCATGACCATCATGTGTCAAGGACACATTGATTTCAATTCATTCAACGAAGCTTGGCTGATTGATTCTAGAAAATATTTTGCACCTGAATTAAGCCAGCTAGAAAATTTGCAGACACAAGGTTTGGTAGAGTTGTCTCAGAGTGGTTTTCAAGTCACGTCCGTAGGCTGGTTTTTTGTTCGTGGTGTGGCCATGGTGTTTGATAAGTACTTGCAAACCGATCGCAATCGAACCCGATTTTCAAAAATCATTTAATCAAGTCACTGAACAGCTTGACAGTTCTTGAATGCAGACTTCCTTAGCCCTCACAGCTTTGATCATGGGCTTGGCAGGTGGACCGCATTGTGTGGCCATGTGTGGTGCTGCTTGCGCGGGTATCGGCCATGCCGCAGGCCCACACCCAAGCAAGGCGCTGTTTTCATTCCAAGCGGGCCGCTGGTTGGGCTACAGCCTGATGGGTGGATTGGCAGCATTGAGTGTGCAGGCCTTGGGCTGGCTGACGGTAGAGTCGGCGGCACTCAGGCCAGTGTGGAGCATGCTACATGTAGGTGCTGTTGTTCTGGGTTTGCTACTTGTATGGCAAGCCAAGCAACCTGTTTGGCTTGATCAAAGTGCCCAACATCTTTGGGCCAAAATTCGCCGTGTGAATGCCAACTTGGGCAAAGTGGCGCCTGTTGCTGTGGGTGTCATGTGGGCCTTCATGCCTTGCGGCCTGCTTTACTCCGCACTGATGGTTGCGGCCCTCACAGGCAACGCATTTGAAGGGGCGCTTAGCATGTTCTGTTTTGCCTTGGGCAGCAGTGTAAGTCTTGGTTTTGCGCCATGGCTGTTGCTAAAACTCAAAAGTTTGGGCGATGGCGCTTGGGGAATTCGATTGGCCGGCTTAGCCTTGGCCATGACTTCAGGCTTGGCGTTATGGATGGGCTTGGTACACAACCAAGCCCCATGGTGCGTCGTTTAACAGAACTTAATGACGCGTTGAACCAGAACGTCAAGCTGCGTTCATGCCTTTGTGAAACATATACGCAGCAAGAAATATCAAGAAGAAAGAAAATACCCGTTTCAGTTTCTTCACAGGAAGTCTGTGCGATGCGCGCGCGCCAAAGGGCGCAGTGACCACGCTAAAACAGGCAATGACCACCATGCCCGGCAACCAAATATAGCCAATGGCGCCAGGCGGCAAGTTGTCTAAGTTCAGTCCGCTAATGGCAAAGCCCGTGACATTGGCAAGCGCAATGGGAAATCCCAAAGCGGCGCTTGTGCCAATGGCGTTGTGAATTGCCACATTGCACCATGCCATTAAGGGCACACTTACAAATGCACCGCCTGCACCTACCAAGCCAGACATCATGCCAATCAGCCCCCCCATGCCCAACTGACCCACAAATCCCGGCATTTGACGCGAGGGCTTAGGCTTCTTGTCCATGAACATTTGAAAGGCCGAATAAGAGACAAACACGCCAAACAAAATGGCCAAGGTGGCCCCTTTGACGGCCACAAAAATCCACAGACTGGCCAAGGCACTGCCAATCACAATGCCAGGTGCCAACCCTTTCACCAAGTCCCAACGCACAGCACCCAATTTGTGGTGCGTTCTCACGCTTGAAATAGACGTGAACAAAATGGTTGACATGGAAGTGACGATGGCCATTTTGATAGACAAGTCTTCGGCAACACCCATGTTGCCCAACAAAAAACTCAACACAGGAACCATCAGCAAGCCCCCGCCCAAGCCCAACAAGCCAGCCATGAAGCCTACCACTGTGCCAGTAAGGCCCAGTTCTAAAAAGGTTTGAAGTTCCATGGGCTTTAAGCCAAGCCGAGCTTTTGAGCCATGCCAATGCGTTGCAATTTACCAGTTGCACCTTTGGGAATTTCGTCCAAGAGCAAAACTTTGCGAGGCACTTTGAAATCTGCCAAGCGGGTGGCCGTGTATTCGCGGAGTTCTTTTTCAGTGGCCGTCATGCCTTCGCGCAGGACAACAGCAGCACCAACTTCTTCACCCAATTTGTCATGCGGAATGCCAAAGCAAACCACTTGGGCCACAGCGGGGTGGTCCATCAAAATTTCATCGACTTCACGCGGGCTGATTTTTTCGCCACCGCGGTTGATGATTTCTTTGAGTCTGCCCGTGATGCTGACATAGCCTTGTTCATCCATCACACCTTGGTCTCCCGTTCTGAACCATCCATGGGTGAAAGCTTCTGCATTGGCTTTGTCGTTGTTCTCATAACCCGGCGTGACGTTGTTGCCGCGAATCACAATTTCGCCTGTGCTGCCTGATGGCAACAGATCGCCTTCAGCGCTCATGATGGCAATCTCGGGGCCCGCTGCCAAGCCCACGGTGCCAGGCTTTCTTTGGCCAGGTGGTAGCGGGTTGCAAGCCATTTGGTG
>CANNNB010000071.1 GCA_947505995.1 Comamonadaceae bacterium | reverse complement strand
CCTTCTTTGACCATACCGCCCACACGAAACGCTTTGCCCTTGGGCGCCTCACCTTTGTAAACTTGCGTGGGGGTAAAGAAGAACACCAAGTTGCTTTGAAAAGCATTCAAAACAAAAGCGCCCGCTATGGCCAATGCGGATACGCCCGCGGCGATCAATAAAAATCGTTGATGTCTAGGTTTCATCAGGACCACTCCTTGCTGTTCGTTTCTGCAACCAATTCGTTGCTTATTTGGGTCAGGGCTTGAGCACGCGCATTTTTGACCCAGATCATTTCCAAAGCCACACACAGCGCAGTGACTCCGAAGCTACCCCAAACATAAAGACCATAACCACCCATGGCCCAAAAATCGTTAAAACTATTCCAAATCATGCAATGGCACCTCCAGCAGGGTTCTTCATCATTTGGGCCTTTACCTCGGATAAGTCAGCCACCCACTGGGTGTGTCTTTCTCGAATTAAAATAATGCTGCGCACGCGATAAAGGGCAATGGCCACCGCGTACATCCAAAACGCTATGCCCATGATGAGCATGGCCTCCAGCATGACCTGCGCCATGCTTGATCCTTTGGTAATCGACACAGAAGCACCTTGATGCAATGTGTTCCACCACTTCACAGAAAAATAAATGATGGGCACATTGAGGGCGCCCACCAAGGCCAAGATGCCGCCCGCTTTGTCTGCTCGGCGAGGATCGTCAATGGCACTTGTAAGGGCAATGTGACCCAAATACAAAAAGAACAAAATGAGCTCAGAGGTAAGCCGCGCATCCCACACCCACCATGCACCCCACATGGGCTTACCCCAAAGTGCGCCCGTCCAAAGAGACAAGAAAGCGAAAATGGCACCGGTTGGCGCAAGCGCTTTGGTCATCATGCCCGACAAGCGCGTGTTGAAAGTCAGACCCAGCAATGCCCAAAAAGCCATGGCCAAATAAATGACCATGGACATCCATGAAACAGGCACATGCACAAAAATAATGCGATAGCCCTCGCCCTGCTGGAAATCGGCGGGCGCCACAAACATACCCAACCACAAGCCCCATGCACTAAGTGCAGTTGCCAAGAAAGCAAACATTGGCCAAAGCTTTCCAGCCAAAGGATAAAAGTTTTGGGGAGAGGCGTAGAAAAATAGTTTTTGAATCATTGTTTGAACGACTGCTTAGGATTCAAGTGCAATGCGAAGCGATGCCGCACTGGCCCAAGGGCTGAACACGGCCGCCACCAAAACAAGAGCGGCCAACACCGATAAGTGGGCAGAAGCACCCAAACCACTGATTTCAGCTTGAACTGCACCAGCGCCAAACACAAGCGCAGGCACATACAAAGGCAAAACCAACAAAGACAAAAGCACATCGCCGCCGCGAACCCCCAAAGTGAGCGCAGCGCCGACAGCGCCAATCAAGGAAAGCACCGGCGTACCCAAAAGCAAACTCAAAGTTAAAACCCAAAGTGCGTTAGAAGAGAGGTCGAATTGCAAGCCCAAAATAGGTGCCAATAAGACCAATGGCAACCCAGAGAGTAACCAGTGCGCCAAAATTTTGGCGGCTACCAGCAAAGATAAACTGTTGGGCGATAAGGCCATTTGCTCCAAGGTGCCGTCGGCATAGTCGGAAGCAAACATGCGCCCTAAAGACAGCATACTGGCCAACAATGCACCCACCCACAAAATTCCCGGTGCAACCAAACGCAGCGTGTTCATTTCTGGGCCAATGCCGAGGGGAAAAAGGGCTGCCACCACCACAAAGAAAAAAACTGAGGTGATGACCTCATTTTTGCGCCTTAAGGCGAGGGTCAGGTCGCGTTTCACGATGGCAACAAATGCGCTCATGCGGTTAACCTGTAAGAGCGGCCTTGGCCCGCAAGTGGAACCGCTTGGTGGCTGGTTAAAAGCACCATGCCTTGACTGCTAAGGTGCGCATTGATGACCGCAGACAGCGCAAGTTGCGCTGCGGGGTCCAATGCCACAAAAGGCTCGTCCAAAATCCACAACTTGGCGGTGCTGACCACCAGGCGCGCCAAGGCTGTTCGGCGTTTTTGGCCCTGCGACAAAACACGAACAGGCAAATTTTCCCGACCCCTGAGGCCCAACTGAGCCAGCGCGGCCTTGGCTTGGGACAAAGACAACTGTTGCCCGGCAACGGCTGCATGGGACTGCAGATTTTCTAGGGCGGTGAGGTCTTCTTTGAGGGCCAATTGGTGTCCTAAATAGGCCAAATTGGACCGAAATTCATCTCTGTTTTCTGCAACTGGCTTGCCTTGCCAGCAAATCTCGCCTTGTTCCAGGGGGCTTAAGCCGCAAGCTAGCCTCAATAGGCTGGTTTTTCCAACACCATTGTCTCCCTCCAAATGCAAATACTCGCCGTCTTGTAATGAAAAGGAGACGCCTGAAAAAAGACGCTTTTCACCGCGGGAGCAAGAAAGATTGGAAACGCTGAACATGTGCCTGAATCATCGCAGAAGATGCCCATCCAGAATTGGTTCAAGTCAAAAATAATGAGCAAAAAAAGGGCAAATTTGACTTGCTGACGCAAGGCCTAGTTAATAGGTGCTGCGCCTTGGCCTAGTTCTAGTTCTTGGGTCCGTTTATCGGCCTCAGACTTTCTATACAGGCTCAACACATTGGGTAATCTGTCTAACATTTCAGTCCACTCATACTCAAAAGGCATACCAATCCACTCACCATTGGATTTGAGGCCAGCAATGCTGGCCTTAATTTGATGCCGCGCGACATCAAACATCTTCAGTTCTTCCTCGGTTAAGAACTCTCGCTTATTTTTAGAGATATCAGCCTCAAGTAACACCAGTTTGTCGTGGTGCATCGCCAGTTCGCGTTTGAGCGTCTCGGCAGAAAGCATAGAGGCATGAGGATGCTGGATTTCCTCTAACTTATCCGTAATTTCTTGAAAGCTTTGCTGGGTCTGAAAATAAAAAATCAGAAAGCCAGCCAAAAGAATAAAAAGGACACCAATTACCAAAAGCAAAAAATTGTCCATAGCAAACCTCACTTCGTCAATTTGACACCATCCTACCTAACTGTCACCCATGGGGCAACTCGGTGTGTGCCATTTTCGCGTCTTTCAGCAAAAAATACACTTCAAAGCTACACTGCGCGTCAAGGAGTACCCGTCTGTGAACCAAGCATCCGCCACCTCAACTTTTGATTCATCCCCTGAATCCAGCCGCTTCGGTAGCGGCAAATCGGTCAAACGTCTCGAAGACCATCAACTTCTTCTGGGTGCTGGTCAGTTCACGAACGACGTCAGTTTGCCAAACCAGTCTTATCTGGTTTTCCTGCGTTCCCCCTATCCCCATGCCAAAATTACCCGCCTTGACACCAGCGATGCCAAAGCCATGCCGGGCGTCTATGCCCTTGTGACAGGGCAAGACCTGCTGGCTGCAGGTGTCAAACCCATGGCGCGACCCATGAACTTTAAACGGGCCGATGGCAGCCCCCTGTCTTCAACAACACGATATCCCCTGGCCACAGACACCGTTAGATTTGTGGGTGAACCGATTGTGGCGATCGTGGCCGACACTGAAGAAAACGCGCGCAACGCTGCTGAGGCCATTCAAATTGAATTTGATCCCTTGAACAGTGCAAGCAGCTTGGTTGATGCACTGGCACCCCAAGCACCTTTGTTCACAGACGCGCCCGACAACCGCGTGGCAGAAACTCGATATGGCGATACAACGGCCACACAGGCAGCCTTTGAACAAGCTGCACATGTGGTCCATTTGGACATTGTGAACCAGCGGGTGGCCGCTCTGGCAATAGAACCCCGAAGCGTCTTGGCATACCCCGAAAACGGTCGACTCACGATTCGCATGAGCAGCCAAATGCCGACTGGTGTTCGCAACACTGTGTCTGATTTGATTGGCATCGACAAAGAAAATGTCCGTGTCATCGTGGGCGATGTGGGGGGTGGTTTTGGCATGAAAACCGGCGCCTATGCAGAAGACGTGGTTACTGCTTTTTGTGCCCACACATTAGCTCGGCCTGTCAAATGGATTGCCGACCGCAGCGAAGAATTTTTAAGCAGTTCACATGGCCGAGACATTCAAACCAAAGCTTCTTTGGCCTTGGCCCAAGACGGCAAAATTCTAGGCTTGCGAATTGAAACTCTGGCCAATGTCGGCGCCTATCCCACCATGACTGGCCTGGCCATCCAAATGCTCATTGGCCCTTGGGTGCAAAGCAGCGTGTATGACATTCAAACCATTGATTACCACTTCACTGGCGTAATGACCAACACCGCTAGCACCGGCGCTTACCGCGGGGCAGGCCGACCCGAAGCCATTTACAACATGGAACGTTTGATGGACGAGGCTGCGCGGGTAAGCGGCATTGATCGCGTCGAGCTTCGACGCAAGAACTTCATCAAGCCGGAACAAATGCCCTACAAGAATCCAATGGGCCAAATCTACGACACCGGCGCGTTTGAGATGATCATGAATGAAGCGTTGCAAAAAGCCGACTGGCAGGGTTTTGCCAAACGCGAAGCCGCCTCCAAAGCCAATGGCTTGTGGCGCGGTTTAGGCATTGCTACCTTTTTGGAATGGACAGGCGGCAACGCTCTTGAAGAAAACGTGCAGGTCCAAATTTTGGCCGATGGCATGATTGAGGTGGCCTCCGCAGTCAATGCCATGGGCCAGGGCATTGCCACCTCACTTGCGCAGTTGGTGGTGGATGTTTTTGGTGTGGACATTTCTCAAGTGCGCGTCATTTTGGGCGATACCGACCGCGCCAACGGCTTTGGCAGTGCTGGCTCAAGGTCACTCTTCACGGGTGGGTCTGCCATGCGAGTGGGAGCAGAAAAAGCTTTGGACAAAGCCCGCGATTTGGCTGGCCTAGCTTTAGAGGCCTCACCCGCAGATTTGGCCTATCAGGGCGGCACTTTCAGCGTCAAAGGAACCGATCTTCAAATTTCACTTGCAGATTTGGCCAAGAAACAGCCTGAAGCACGCATTGAAATGCAATCGAGCACCACGGCCAGCGGCCCCACTTGGCCCAATGGCTGTCATATTTGCGAAATTGAGCTCAATCCTGCCACGGGCGAAACCAAAGTGGTTTCTTACACCTCCATGAACGATGCGGGTCGCATCGTGAACCCCATGATTGTGGAGGGGCAACTTGACGGCGGCGCCGTGCAAGGCATGGGGCAAGCCCTGTTGGAGGGTTTGGTTTACGACGCTGAAAGCGGCCAGCTGCTCACGGGCAGTTTGATGGACTATGCAGCACCCCGTGCCGACATCATGCCGGAAATGTTCCACACATTTACCAACCAAACCGTTCCCAGTACCAACAACGTCTTGGGCGTCAAGGGCGTCGGTGAACTCGGTACCATTGGTGCCACCCCATGTGTGGTCAATGCTGTAGCCGACGCAATGGCCAGAAATGGCAGAGCCGAAAAAGCACACAAGATACAGATGCCGATGACACCCTTCCGCATTTGGGAGCTGCTGCACAATGCCTGAGTAAATCACTGAAGTTTTACAAAAAAAAGAACATATTTTCCAATTCTGCAATTAGAATTCAAAGATGAATTCAGAATGCAAAACAGTCAGTGCAGATGCATACATGAGGTTCCTGCAATTGGCCAGGTCAGTTCAACAATTGCCTGATGCACCCCAATTAGATGCCAATGAAAAAGCATTGCTAGAAGAAATTGCTTTGCGTTGGTTTGAAAACAAGGTTATGACGGTGCGCGAAGCCATCGCATTGGCTCACCTAGGCTCGCCCGCCACTTTGCACAAGCGCATCACGCGTTTGCGCCAAAAAGATTTGCTGAAGACATTCAACCAAGCTGAAGACAAGCGTGCCAAGTACCTCATTCCTACCGACAAAACAATCGCCATGTTTGGCGTCTTCGGCAAGAAAATGAACAAGGCCATTGCCGCACCGGCCTGACCATACAGCGGCCACTTTGTTGGGGCAAGTTCAACGTTCTGCTAAAAATAATTCTTGCAGATCGCTTAAAAAATCAAAACCTCTTTCAGTTGGCCAAACTTTGGCCAAATCTCTGTCGATCAAGCCTTTGGCTTGTGCCTGAGCCAAACCCTTTTGAATTGACGTCATGGCCAATCCGGTTCGCGCCATGTAATCGGCCAAGCTAAAGCCCTCTTTCAAACGCAAAGCATTGAGCATGAACTCGAAGGGCAAGTCTTCGCGAGACACTTCTTCATGCTGGGTTGCAGGTTCTCCCTTCAGCGCTTGGGCCATGTAAAGCTGAGGCTCTCGAAATCGGACCTGTCGGCAAATGCGATGCGCGAAGCTCAGCTTGCTGTGCGCGCCAGCACCTATGCCCAAATAATCGCCAAACTGCCAATAGTTCAGGTTGTGCCAACATTTGTGGCCGGCCTTGGCATAGGCAGAAACCTCATACCTTTGTAAACCTGCTACGCCCGTCATGTCGGTGATCACGTCCATCATGGCGTAGGCGTCGTCGTCTTCGGGTAACGCGGGTGGGTGTTTGGCAAACAGCGTGTTGGGCTCGATGGTGAGGTGGTAAATGGAAATATGCGGCGGTTTGAAACTCAATGCGGTTTGAATGTCTTGCTTCAGATCGCTCATTGTTTGACCCGGTAAGGCATACATCAAATCTAAGTTGAAGGTCTCAAATGCAGACTGCGCTTCTTCAACTGCAGCGATGGCTTGATCGCGATTGTGCACACGCCCAAGCACCTTTAAATGCACGTCATTGAAACTCTGAACGCCAATCGACAAACGCGTTACACCCGCTGCACGAAAGGCTTTGAAGCGATCTCTCTCAAAGGTACCCGGGTTGGCTTCTAATGTAATTTCAGCCTCTGCCTCCAAAGGCAATCGGGCTCTGATGCCGCTGATCAAGCGATCAATACTGTGAGGCGTGAACAAGCTGGGTGTGCCGCCACCAATGAAAATACTGTGAACAGGTCGACCCCAAACCAAGGGCAAACTGGTTTCTAAATCAGCTAGCAAGGCATCGATGTAGCGTTCTTCTGGCATGGCTTGTGATTTGTCTCGCCACTCGTGCGAATTGAAATCGCAGTAGGGACATTTTTGAATGCACCACGGCAAATGCACGTACAAAGAAAGCGGCGGCAAGGACTGCAACTGCAGCAAGCCTGGGCGCATGGCATGCACCACATCAAAGGCTTGTTTCATTCAAAGTCCCCAGCGCTCACGCATCAAAGCCACCATGGCCAAAGACGATCGACCTCTGTGGCTGTTGGCGTTCTTCACTTCAACAGGCAATTGCGCAAAGGTTTTTCCAAACTCAGGCAAGAACAACACCGGGTCAAATCCAAAACCGTTGGCACCTAAAGGCTCTCTTGTGATGTCAACCACCACACGGCCCACCGCAATCAAAGGCTCAGGGTCGTAGGCACTTCTGACAGCCACCAAAGTACTCACCATGGCGGCGCGACGGTTTCCAACAGCCGCCATTTGTTCAAGCACCGCTTTCACATTGTTGGTATCTGATTTTTCATATCCAAACTGCGTGCAATAGTAGGCTGTATCTACGCCAGGCAAGCCGCCAAAGGCATCAATGCACAAGCCAGCATCGTCGGCCACAGCTGGCAAACCGCTTTGATCAGCTGCATGGCGTGCTTTGGCCAATGCGTTTTCAACAAATGTTTTGTAGGGCTCTGCAGCTTCAGAAATATTCAACTCAGACTGCCTTATCAGTTGCACCTGGAGTGCGCCAAACATGGTTTGCAATTCGGCCAATTTACCCGCATTGTTGGACGCCAAAACCATCTTCATGAAATCAAGCTCCGGCTTGCGCGTTAGTTTGACGAGATTGTTTTTGCAACAGAACCAACTCGGCAATGCCTTTTTCGGCCAATACCAAGAGGCTGTCCATTTCTTTGCGTGTGAATGCCACGCCTTCTGCCGTACCCTGCACTTCCACAAAATTGCCCGCGCCCGTCATGACCACGTTCATGTCGGTGTCGCACGAAGAGTCTTCGGTGTAGTCCAAATCGAGCAAAGCCGTACCATTTTTCAGGCCGACAGAAATGGCTGCAACCGAATCCAAAATGGGTGACTCTTTCAATTTGCCTTGATGCATAAGCCAATCCACCGCATCTTGGGCTGCCACAAAGGCCCCCGTGATGCTGGCTGTGCGTGTACCGCCATCGGCTTGAAGCACATCGCAATCTAAGTGAATGGTGCGCTCTCCCAATTTTTTCAAATCGAACACTGCGCGCATAGAGCGGCCAATTAAGCGTTGAATTTCTTGAGTTCGGCCGCTTTGCTTGCCGCGCGCGGCTTCGCGGTCGCCGCGCGTGTGTGTTGCGCGTGGCAGCATGCCGTATTCCGCGGTAACCCAGCCTTCGCCGCTGCCCTTTTTGTGTCCTGGCACTTTCTCTTCCACCGAGGCTGTGCAAAGCACTCGGGTATTACCAAACTCAATGAGCACTGAACCCTCTGCATGAACTGTATAGCCACGGGTGATGCGAACAGCGCGCAGTTGGTCTTGATTTCTGTCATGTGCGCGTGTCGAGGATGTAGAAATGCTGGTCATGATGTGGCGTCAATTAAGTTTGAGATAATGGGCGATAGGCAAGAGGCAAAGCGGCCAAGCCCCCAATAGATCAGCAGTGCTGCACTGCGTCACCCTAGAAAGAATCCATGCCAGTTTACAGTATGACCGGGTATGCCAGCGTGCAATCCAGCACGTCGGCGGCACAGGGCAGTGCTGAATCCTCAGCCTCGCCCACGGTCCGTTTTGGTTTGGAAATTAGATCGGTGAACAGCCGCTTTTTAGATTTGAGCTTTCGGCTGCCCGACGAACTGCGTCACACCGAGCCCGCGCTTCGTGAACACATCGTTCAACACATCAAGCGCGGCAAAGTCGAGGTCCGTGCCGTTTACCACAGCAACCAAGATAGCGAACTTACCGATCCGTCCATTGGCACGCTTCAAAAACTTCTGAGTCTCCAAAACAAAGTTCAAAGTTGGCTGCCAGGGGCTCGCGACTTAAGTGTTTCCGATGTCATCAAACTGGCCTCTCACGAAAAATCAGGAACAGGCCTGAACGAGGCTGACCTCATGCCCTTGGCCACTCAAGCGGTTAAGGCCCTTAAAGACGCACGAGCTAGGGAAGGCGCACGACTGGCTGAAATGTTGCAAGACCGAATTGGCACTTTGCGCACATTGGCGGAACAAGCGGCGCCCCTCCTGCCCCTCTTGGTCGAACAGCAGCGCCAGCGCTTCATTGACCGCTGGAACGAAGCCATGGCCTTGACCGAGGGCGCTGTGTCGTCCGATGTGGCCAAAGATCGCGCCCTCACAGAAGCCACCGCTTTTGCCATTCGCATCGATGTGGCCGAAGAACTGACTCGATTGGCGTCGCATTTGGACGAAATAAGCCGATTGATCAAAAAGGGGGGCGACATTGGCAAGCGCCTGGACTTTCTCATTCAAGAACTGCACCGAGAAGCCAACACTTTGGGCTCTAAATCGGCCGCCTTGGAGCTCACCAAAATTTCAGTCGACATGAAGGTGCTGATCGAGCAAATGCGCGAGCAAGTGCAAAACATCGAATAAGTCGCTTCACAGCCACACCTCAAGCCCTATACCCCATTACACTCCTTGCCATGGAATATCCTGGAAACCTCTACGTTGTAGCCGCTCCCAGTGGCGCGGGCAAGTCCAGCCTGGTCAAGGCGCTGATGGAGCTAGATAGCCGCGTTTCGCCTTCGGTGTCTCACACCACCCGGTCACCCCGTGGCCAAGAAAAACACGGCCGTGAGTACTTCTTTGTGTCTCAACAAGAGTTTGATGCCATGGTGGCCGGAGAGGCCTTTGTGGAATGGGCCAATGTGCATGGTCACCGGTATGGCACCTCCAAGAAAATGCTGGAAGAACGCATGGCGCAAGGCTCTGACGTCATTTTAGAAATTGATTACCAAGGCGCTATTCAAATTCAAAAGATGTACGCCAATGCCATCCTGATCTTTATTCTGCCCCCAAGTTGGGAAGAATTGAGAAGCCGTTTAGAGCGCCGCGGCGAAGACAGCACCGAAACCATTGAATTGCGCCTGCAAAATGCCGCCATTGAGCTGGCTCAGGTCAAAGAGTTCGACTTCGTTATAATCAACGAAGTTTTCGATCGCGCCTTGTTTGACCTCAAGGCCATCGTGCACGCTCAGCGACTGAAATATGTAGCCCAGCACCGAGCCCGTGCCGAAACTTTCGAATCCCTCCATATCACCTGATTTTTTACCGGAGACCGTCATGGCCCGCATTACCGTTGAAGATTGCCTCGAACAGAT
>CANNNB010000070.1 GCA_947505995.1 Comamonadaceae bacterium | reverse complement strand
GTATCCTTGGCGATTGGATTGTAAAAACCAATGCGCTCAATGAAACGGCCATCGCGGCGGACGCGCTTGTCGGCCACAACAATGTTGAAAAATGGACGGGCTTTGGAACCGCCACGAGAAAGACGAATGACAACCATGATTTATCCTAGGGTGGTGTCGGGAAAGCAAAAACTGCCAGCCCACTATTTCTTCCAGCGTTTGAGACACGCAACTGGCCACCCGGCCAGTGACACACTGAAAAGCCGCTGATTATAACCCGGAGTTTAAGAATGCCAACCATTCGACCTAGCCAAGCCTCTGATATGAGCACCATCACGGCCATTTACCAGTACCACGTGCTCCACGGCACGGGCACTTTTGAAATCGAGCCCCCCAGTTTGGCGGAAATGACCGCCCGCAGAGAAGACGTATTGAGCAAAGGCTTGCCCTATCTAACGCTGGAAGAAAACGGTGAAGTGTTAGGGTTTGCCTACTGCAATTGGTTCAAACCACGCCCAGCCTATCGATTTTCAGCCGAAGATTCCATCTATTTGGCCGCCAACACAGCAGGAAAGGGTTGGGGACGCATGCTGTTGGCCGAATTGTGCCAAGCCGCAGAAAAAACAGGGATCCGCAAGCTAATCGCCGTGATTGGTGACTCAGGCAATGCAGGCTCGATTGGTGTTCACAAGTCGATAGGCTTTGAACATGTGGGCATAGTCTCGGGCTGCGGTTGGAAATTCAATCGCTGGCTCGACATCGTCATGATGGAAAAGGCCTTAGGCCATGGTCAAAACCGTTCTCCTGAATAATGCTGCTTATGAAAAACAAAACATTTGCAGTTTGGCTCACCTTCTTTGGCGGCCCACTAGGTCTGCACCGCTTTTACTTAAAAGGTTTTACCGATCCCTTGGGTTGGTTGCTCCCCGTGCCAACGGCCTTGGGCTGGTATGGCGTTCAGCGCGCTTTAGACTTTGGTCAAGACGATGTCACAAGTTGGGTCCTCATTCCCTTGCTTGGGTTCACCATTGCTGGTTGCGCATTGAATGCCATCGTTTATGGATTGATGTCCAAGGAGCAATGGAATTCAAAGTTCAATCAAGACTCTGAAAATTCTGCAGGCCAAACCAGTTGGCTCACAATCTTCGGACTTGCAACGGCTCTTCTATTGGGAACCACCGTGTTGATGGCCAGCATTGTGTTCAGTTTTCAGCGCTACTTTGAAAACCAGATTGAGCAAGCCAAGGCCATCAGCCAAGTGCCCGAAAAAACCAAGCCTTGAGGCTTTGTTGAAAGGCTTGTGATGCCAAGAACAAACATGTTCTTAAGGCGAACTTATCCGATGGACGACTTGACCCTGGACTTTGAGAAGCTCATCTTGCGACACCAAGCCAGGCGCCAATTCAGTCAGTGGCAGCAAAACAAAAGCCCGTTCGCGCATCCTAGGGTGCGGCACCTGCAGCGCATGGCTCTGAATGGCGCAATCACCAAAAAGCAACAGATCTATGTCCAGTGTGCGGGGTGCATTGGGATAAGGGCGCTCTCGACCAGCAAGTTGTTCGATGCGCTGAAAAGAGCGCAATAAATCGAAGGCATTCAAGCGGGTTTGAAGATGCACCACAGCATTGATGTAGTCTGGTCCATCCGCTTGAAAAGGGGCTGACCGATAGAAAGAAGAAGAACCGACAAGCAAGGTCTCGGGCAACTGCCCTATGGCCACAATTGCATATTCAAGGGATTGGCGCGCATGTCCTAAGTTTGCGCCCAAGCCTGCATAAACATTGACAAGTTCACGCGCCGTCATCAGATTCACCTGATCCAGTGGCATTTGTTGCAGGCTTTCTTCTTCTTGGTGCGCGCCGACTTTTCACAGCACCCGTTGTGGGAGCCGTTGATTTTTCGGACTTTGCAAGTTGGATGAGATCCTCTCTTGCTGCATCGTCAGCCATACTGAATTCTTGCCACCAATCCGCCAACACCAACTCAACTTCAGCCACTTCAGCGCGCAGTCTTAGAAAATCAAAGCCTGCCCGAAAACGCGCTTGCTCTACCAAACTAAATGCGGTGCTGCCGATGCGCTTGTCAAAGCGGGGTTGCATCATCCAAATTTCACGCATGTCTGCGGCCAACTTGCCACGCCCCGACACATCGCCAATGCGGGCTTCAAACACTTCATCAATGGATTCTTGCAAAGCTGGAAATGGTGGCACACGTTTGGCCAAGCGCTGATCCCACCCCAACTTCACATCAGCCCACAGCACACATGCCAATAGGAAGCTAGGCGCTACCGGCTTACCCTCACCCACTCTTCGATCGGTATCCACCAAGGCGGCCTTGACGAAAGGCGAATCAGCGCGTTCCACCACCACATCAAGCAATGGGTATATGCCTTTTTGCAGCCCCAGTTTTTGAAGTTGTTCAATCGAAGCCAAGGCATGGCCCGTTTGTAGCAACTTGAGCATCTCATCAAACAAGCGACTTTGAGGCACATCGGCCAACAAACCCAACATGGTGGCCAGTGGTTTGGCTGTTTTGCTTTCAAGCTTGAAACCCAACTGACTGAGTTTGGCAGCAAACCTCACTGCACGAATGATGCGGACTGGATCCTCCCGATACCGAGCCACTGGATCACCAATCATGCGCAAAACTTTTTTATGAGCGTCTTGCATACCGCCGTGATAATCCACCAAATACTGCGACTCTGGGTCGTAGTACATGGCATTGATTGTGAAGTCGCGTCGGGTTGCGTCTTCATCTTGAGGGCCCCATACGTTGTCACGCAGAACACGTCCACTTGAATCAACAGCGTGCTTCATGCCGGCCAACTCTGACTTGCTGGTTTTCTCATTGCCCTTCACTTGTTCGGCAGCGCGGTTGTCCAAATGCGCCCTGAAAGTAGAGACCTCAATGACCTCATGCTCGCGGCCTCGGCCATACACCACGTGAACAATTCGAAAACGACGGCCAATGATGAAGGCTCTTCTGAACAAAGCTTTCACTTCCTCTGGCGTGGCATCTGTTGCAACGTCAAAATCTTTAGGACGCAAACCCAGCAGCAAGTCGCGCACAGCACCGCCCACCACATAGGCTTCGTAACCTGCATCTTGCAAAGTTCGAACCACACTCAGCGCACGGTCGTCGACCAAGCTTGGATCGATGCCATGGACAGAAGCAGGAATTTCGACGCGCTTTCCAAAGTCAGTCGCAGAGTGACTTTGGCTGGGCTTCCCGAGCATTTTTTGAATGAATTTTTTGATCATGAGAAGAGTTGAAGTATGCGCCAGCCTCGATCGGTCGCAAGTTGACGCAAACGCGTATCTGGATTCACAGCCACTGGAATTTGGGACCGTTCCAGTAAAGGCAAATCGTTGATTGAATCCGAATAAAAAGTAACCTGCACGTCTAGCCAAGTTTTCTGATGCGCGCTTAACCATTGTTCAATTCTGAGCACCTTGCCTTCTTTGAAAGACGGTACCCCTGAAATTTCACCGGTGATCCAGCCCTTAGAATCTCGCGCCAACTCAACAGCAATCAGTTCTTTGACGCCAAAAGCTTGTGCAATTGGACCTGTCACAAACTCATTGGTTGCCGTGACAATCATGACGTGATCACCTGCATTTTGATGGCCCTGCACCAGCTCAAGTGCCTGCGCTGTAACCTGCGGCAATATGATTTCTTCCATGAACTTTGCGTGGGCTTGGGCAGCGGCTTCTGGCCCCCTCAATCGCACAGCTTCCGTCGCAAAACGAACATAATCGTGAATGTCCAAAATACCTGCTTGGTAATCGGCATAAAACTGATCATTTCTAGCCTTGAAGACAACAGAATCAGTCCAGCCAATTCGATTTGTAAATTCGCCCCAAGCGTAATCAGAGTCAATTGGCAACAAGGTATTGTCTAGGTCAAACAGCACCAAGTTCATGTGTTCTCCAGCATGGACTTGATCAATGGAATGGTGATGGCCCTTTGTGTTTGAAGCGCAAATTGATCAAGATGATCAAGGAGTGCCATCAAACTGCTCAGGTCACGGGTAAACCGACTGAGCATGTAATTCATGACCTCATCACTCAAAAAGAGGCCTCGCGCATCTGCCTCTTGTCGCAGCACCGCTTGACGCTCCGTGTCGCTCAAAACTTGAAGGGCATACACATGCCCCCAACCCAATCTAGAACGCAAGTCATCGCGCAACTTCAAATCTGCAGGCGGCAAGGTGCCTGCGGCCAGAACCCATCTGGGAGTGCCCGTTTTTGGAGTAAGCGAATTGACAAACCAATTGAATGCCACTTGTTGTTGTTCTAGGTTGTACATCTGAACATCGTCCATCATGACGGCGCCCCAAGACTCATCAAAACCAGGGCGGTCTTGCTGCTGGGCATCCAACCAACCTACCGAGACACCCTTCTCAAGCAATGCTGAATGAACCGCTTGAAGCAAATGTGATTTACCAGAGCCACTCTCACCCCAAAGGTAGGTGGGGACAGGACTTGGCATTTGACTTGAAGTCCACAACTTCAAATGCTGAAGTGGCGCAGAGTTAGGGCCTGAAAAAAAACTTTCCAAACTGGGAACTGTGTGCAAGCCAATATCTAACGCCAACTGCTTCATGCATCAGGCCCGCGGTAAAGTTGACTGTCAAAATATTGATTTCGGACTCTACGAAGTGCAACCAAAATGACGGCACTTGCAGGCAAGGCAACAAGCACCCCCACAAATCCAAAAATCTGACCCAGTGCCAACAAAGCAAATATGACTGCCAAGGGGTGCAGTCCAATACGCTCTCCCACCCATTTTGGCGTCAACCAAAATCCCTCAATCAATTGGCCCAAACCAAAAACAAGACCAACCATGACAAGCGCCTTGAGAGAAGCAAATTGCAAAATGCCCGCCAAAAGCGCCAGCATCAAGCCTAAGCCAAATCCCAAATAGGGCACGCACACGGCCAAGCCAGTAAAGACACCAATCGGTATGGCCAAGTCAAGCCCAAACGCCAACAAGCCAGCCGCATAAAAAACGGACAAGGCCAACATGACCAGCAGTTGTCCCCGCAAATATTGGCCCAACACCGCATCGCACTCACTCATGAAACTGTCGTAGGCAGGTCGCCATTTCAGGGGAACCCATTGCACAATTTGCAAGACCCATCGATCCCATTCATTGAGCAAATAAAACAGAACCACTGGAATCAAAATGAGGTTGCCCAGTGCAGCCAAGGCAAAGCTTCCGCCCAACTTCAGCGATGCCACCAGGGGGTCCATCCAGTCTTCGCGATTCGAACTCAAGTATTTGATGATTTGGGCTTTAAGGCTTCCTACATCCAAAGTCAATTGCAAGCCAAAACGATCCAACCAAGGGTTGACATTGACAGCCAACCTATCAAGCAGGGCTGGCAACTGCTGCTGTAGCAAGGGGATCTCGCGGGTCAAAATGGGCACCAGCAACAACAAAATACCCAAAACAGCCAACAAAGCAATTACCTCAACCAGCACAACACAAAGAACGCGCGGCATGAAGGGAATGAGCTTTTGCAACTGCATCACCAGAGGTTGAAGCGCATAGGCTAAAACTGCCGCAACAGTGAAGGGCACCAAAACAGGCCCCAAAACCCACAAAAGCATGACAACCAAAATCGCGACACCTGTCCACAGTATCAGCCGTTTGGAGCTTGGATTGAGGGTCATAAGGGCTATTTGAGGTGAAAGTAAATTGAAAGAAGCTACAGGCTTTGATCAGCACAAGACGTGCTGACCTTAAAATAAGGCTTGATTTTAGTCCCCACGCCCTCTTTCCCACAAATTCCCCATTTTTCACATGAGCTCAACCCCTCTCTCCTACAAAGACGCTGGCGTCGATATCGTCGCGGGCGATGTTTTGGTCGAACGCATCAAACCCTTGGCCAAAAAAACCATGCGCGAGGGCGTCTTAGCAGGAATTGGTGGATTCGGTGCTTTATTCGAAGTCCCTAAGCGGTACAAAGAACCCGTTCTTGTTTCTGGCACCGATGGTGTTGGCACCAAATTGAAATTGGCGTTTGAGTGGAACATGCACAGCACCGTCGGCATCGACTTAGTCGCTATGAGTGTCAACGATGTTCTGGTCCAAGGCGCTGAGCCCTTGTTTTTCTTAGATTATTTTGCTTGTGGCAAGTTGGATGTCGAGACGGCCGCCACTGTTGTCGGCGGTATTGCCAACGGTTGCCAAATGTCTGGCTGCGCACTCATTGGCGGCGAAACCGCTGAAATGCCAGGTATGTACCCTGCAGGTGAATATGACCTTGCCGGCTTTGCCGTCGGTGCCGTTGAAAAATCAAAAATCCTGTCGGGCAAAGATGTGAAAGCAGGTGATGTTGTATTAGGCCTAGGCTCTCATGGCGTGCATTCCAATGGCTTTAGCTTGGTACGCAAATGCATTGAGCGTGCGAATGGACAGTTGCCAGAAACACTAGATGGGCAGCCATTCAAAGAAGCCATCATGGCGCCAACCAGACTCTATGTGAAGTCTGTGCTCCATGCATTGTCCGTCCATCCTATCAAAGCACTGGCGCACATTACGGGTGGTGGCTTGCTTGAAAATATTCCGCGAGTCTTACCCGAGGGCACTGCAGCCCATTTGGTCAAGGGCAGTTGGCCTCAATCTGAATTGTTTGCTTGGCTTCAAAAAACAGCCAGCATTGATGACAAAGAAATGAACCGCACCTTCAACAATGGCATCGGCATGGTGGTCGTCATTGATGCGGCCCATGCCCAAGCGTGCGCAGAAACCTTGCGGCATTCAGGAGAAAAGGTTTATCAAATTGGACTGATTGCCGTGCAGGGTGATGGCGAACAAGTTGTGGTGAAATAAAAGCTCTCGTCACAAACAGCAACTCACTCTTATCAGAGCTTCTGCCCAGCCCACAGGGGCCTGCTTATTCCGTTTGAAGAATTGACAAGCGCTGCTTCACGGCCTCAGCATCCGTGGCATTGGGCAGTTCAGCAACATAGCGTGTCAAGTCAATCAGCGCACGCTCTTTTTGACCTAATTCAATCAGTGCCAAACCACGATCACGGACTTCAAAAAGTGCTTCTGGATTGAGAACAATCAAACGATCCATGACCAAAACAAGCCTGTTCCAATCAGCTTGACTGCTGAAAATCTCTTTGAGATTTCGAAGCATTCTGGTCAATATGTCGCGCGGCAGAGCGGGCTGCAAAAAAAGACCCAAGGGCGTGTCCATGTCCTCTGAGGCTCCCATGTGGGCACGAAAAGGCGCCAAGCGCTCTGCCAAGTTGTCTAAACCCAATGAATCGCCAGTGAGAGGGTCAAGGACAATCAAGCCCTCAGGCAGTGTCACTTTGACTAAGAAATGACCAGGAAAAGACACTCCTTCAGCTTGCAAGCCCAAAGCCTGCGCAAGCTCTAACCAGATAATCGCAATTGAAATTGGAATACCTCTTCGCGACCTGAACACCTCGTTCAAATAACTGTTTTCTGGCGCGTAAAAATTGTTCGCATTGCCAGCAAATCCCAACTCCGTGTAGAAAAATTGATTCAGCACAGAAAGTGTCTTCAGCGGATCTGATTCAAATTTCAAGCGACGCTTCAAGCGAACCAACAGTGCATCAGAGCTTGCCAAAACAGCTTGAATGTCCAAATCTGGTTCTTCATCTTGTGCAATGGTCGCAGCCGCCTCTAGCAATGGAAAATTAGCGTCTGTTTCGACCAAGCTTTTAAAGTAACTGATCGGTGTCACTGCCGTCAACTGGAGATTCATGTGTCTGACTCCCGTTAACGGCGAACAAAGGCTTGCAAGCGCAGACCGCTGATGCGCAAACAAACAAAATACAACAAAGCTGATCCGCTCAACACCAAGCCCATGGCGCCCAATCTGCCCCAAACTTGTTGCCTCATTGCCAACCAATCGAATGAAATGCTTGCCCAAGCCAGAAAAGCGGCCAGCAACATACTGGCAAAAAGAACACGCGCACCAAAAACGCGCCATCCTGGCAGCGGTTTGTAAGTGCCTTTGCGCATCAAACCAAACAATAACCAGGCCGCATTCAGTAACGCGCCTAAGCCAATCGACAAAGCCAAACCCGCGTGAGCCAAATGGGGAACCAACACAACATTCATCACTTGCGTGAAACACAACACGATGACGGCAATTTTCACGGGCGTTTTGATATCCTGACTTGCGTAATAACCAGGCGCCAAGACCTTGATGGCTACCAGGCCCAACAAACCCACACCATACCCAGTCAGGGCCAAGGTGGTTTGCTGAACATCACGGTCCGTAAAGGCCCCGTAGTGATAAAGCACCGACACCAAGGGTTGAGAAAAAACCAACAATGCCGCAGCACACGGTAAGGCCAGCAGTACAACCAAACGCAAGCCCCAATCTAGCATGGCTGCATACTCAAATTGATCGCCCTTTGCGTGGGCTGCTGCCAACTGAGGCATTAAGACAGCGCCAAGTGCCACACCCAAAATAGCGGTTGGAAACTCCATCAAGCGATCTGCATAGGTCAACCAACTGACACTGCCTGGCGCTAAATGCGATGCGATTTGAGTGTTAATGAGCAAGGATATTTGAGCGACCCCAACTCCCAGCAAAGCTGGCAGCATTAAAGCGGCGATTTGACGAGAAGCAGGATCAGAAGCGGCCTCTCGAATAGCAGACCAAGTGAGGCCAATGCGAGGCAACAAACCTATTTTTGAAAGCGCGGGAATTTGAATCGTCAATTGCATCAAGCCACCCAACATGACGCCAACGGGCAAGGCGTAGATGGCCTGAATACCCTTTGACTTCAGCCAAGGTGCAAGTAACCAAGCCGCGCCAATCATGGCCAAATTCAACAACACAGGGGTTGCAGCAGGAATTGCAAATTTTTTCCAAGTATTCAATATGCCAGCCGACAATGCCACCATCGACATAAAGCCAATGTAGGGGAACATCCACCGCGTCATATGCACTGCCGCTTCATACGATTCGGGCTGCTGCTGCAGTCCGCTGGCCATGGCCCAGACCAAGAAAGGTGCAGCCATAACGCCCGCAAAACTCAAAAGCAGCAGGGACCAAGCCAACAGCGTCGCCACATGATCAACCGCCTTTTTCGTAGCCTCTTCACCGTTTTGCGCTTTACTGGCCGCTAAAACAGGCACAAATGCTTGACTAAAAGCACCCTCTGCAAAAAGCCGCCGAAACAAATTTGGAATGCGAAAGGCCACATTAAAGGCATCTGTCAGTGCACTGGCACCAAATGCAGAGGCAATGAGCAATTCCCTGGCCAAACCCGTGATGCGGGATGCCAGAGTCCATAAGGAGACGGTGGATGCAGATTTAAGAAGGCTCACGAAGAGAGTGTAGCGACTGAAACGCCCGCTTGTCAGGCCCCTATTCCAAGTAGCAGTTTGGCTGATACAATAGACGGCTTTGCTGACAACATCCTCAGACAACTAGGATATAAATTAAATGGCTTCTGGAAAACCCAAGAAAAAGAACCCCCGCCTGGCATCAGGCCGGAAACGCGCACGCCAAGACGTGAAACTGAACGCAGCGAATACTTCTCTGCGCTCCAAATACCGCACCGCCGTTAAGAACGTTGAAAAAGCTGTTCTGGCTGGTGACAAAACCAAAGCAACCGAACTGTTTGCCAAAATGCAAGCGGTTGTGGATACAGTTGCCGACAAAGGCATCTTCCACAAGAACAAAGCAGCTCGCGACAAGAGCCGCTTGTCAACCAAGGTGAAAGCCTTGGCCCTCGCCTGATCAATTGATCATCAGCCCGGCACCCACTAGGGTTGCCGCCGTTTGAAACGGGTGCGCTGTCAGCAAAGAAAAAGCAAAAAGCCGTCTTAGGACGGCTTTTTTTGTGGGCCTCAATTAACTCAGGGCAATGATTTTAGTGGCCTTTGTAGATCAAGTAGAGGAAGCGCCGGGCAACAGACACGCCTCAGAAACCTGAAGATGATTGTCTTTGGCGAAATTCATAAGAAAGTCCCAGGCCATGGGCTCATAGCCACGCAAATCGGTGTGAACCACCACACACTTGATGCCACCTAGGGTTTGCGGAATACACCACGGCGAATAACTGAGGTGGCTTCCTGGAGTGGCACCGCCTGGCCTAAATTGCCCCATCACACCAGCCAAACGTTCAGCCCAATCGCTGGGGCGGAAGGTGCGGCCGTCCAAGGTGATACCTTGAATCAGAACTTCTTTGGCGTTGTTTGAAACCATCGATCAGAGGTTGTGGGAAATCATGGGCATGCATCAGGGATCGCCTCAATGCTGCATTGCAAAAGAATTGTATCTTATATAAGACTTGAAGCTTAAATTCTGCCTCTAAAATCTCATCTCAGTGGCCCTCTTCTTTGGGCCGATTTCTTTT
>CANNNB010000069.1 GCA_947505995.1 Comamonadaceae bacterium | reverse complement strand
CATCGCTCAGACTGTCGCCGAATGACACTAGGGAGGAGTATTCGATGCGCAGCTTTTGATCACCCGGGCTACCACCACCACAAGCCGTCAAAAGGGCGACAGTTAGCGTTGAGAGTAGTGCAAGTTTCCACTTGATGGTTTTCATCTTTAACCTCTTTGTAAGATTTCTTTTGATGTGATTAAAAGACGCATTGAAAAAGAACGTTTATCCTTTTAATATTCATCGTACTCAGGCCCAAGCCAGTGGGTGAGGGGGTAACTACTACTATGGACTAAGTTTTTTCTCATCCTTGACAGTCCACTCAAGCAAGCGGTCGAAGGCGGGACGTACGGCATTGGCATTGGGGTGGTTGACGATGACGACAAAGACATAGCGCTTACCACTCAAGCCATCGACGTAACCCGCCAAAGAAGCAACATCTTTTAGGCTGCCAGATTTGAGAAGCGCCCGCCCAATGGCAACTGATTTGGGTTGTCGGTCTTTCAAGCGAGCCACGGTGCCATCTACGCCAGCGATTGCCAGAGAGTTTTGCAAGGCACTGGCATAAGGGCTTTGGGCTGCCAAATGCAGCAAAGCGCTGAGGGCTTGCGCATTGCTTCGCTCCTCGCGAGAGAGCCCAGAGCCGTTGTCTAACACCGGAGCACGATGCCCTTTTAAGTTGTGTGACCACCACTTCAACACAGTCTGCCGAGAAGCTGCAAAATTGCCTCGGTCTTGCTGGCTTGATAGCGTTAGAAACAACTGCTGCGCCATGACGTTGTTGGAAAACTTGTTGATATCGGCCACGATATCGGTCAATGGCAGCGACTGTGCTTCGTGCCACAGCAAAGCTTGTGCAGGTGCGTTGCCATGGCGCACCTGCCCCTTGAGTTGGCCCCCGGCTTGGCGCCACATGGCTTGCACCATGCGCGGGGCAAAAGTTTGCGGTTCAACATAAGCCACAGGCCACTTTTGTTCACCACACGCTTTGGGGTAAGTGCCATTGAAGCGCACGCTGTCAGCTTTAGAAAAATCGGCGCGAAGCTGGGTCCGCCAATCTTGGCAAGGGCCTGATGACAATGCCACGCTGCTCGGCCACTGAACATTGGCCAGCGGTGGCTCGCTTTCAACTTTGGCTTCACCGCGAGCGGCATCGGGCGTGAACTTGAACAACATGGCATTGAAGTTCAGCAGAAGACCATGCGGTGCAACGTTGTAGGGCCGCAGAGGCTCATCGTCAAAGCTTGCAGGATTTTGATCTGGCAGATCAAATACACTGCCATCCAAAATGATGTCGCCCTTGACTTCGCGAAGGCCTTTGGCCATCACATCTTGTAGCAATGTTTGGAGGCGCTCTACGACCAATTTGGGATCGCCACTGCCTTTTAAATACAAATTACCTTGCAAGATGCCATCTTTGACAGGGCCATCGACCAAGATTTTATTGCGCCACGTGAAGTCGGGCCCCAAAAGTGACAAGCCCGCTGATGTGGTGATGAGCTTCATGACGGAAGCCGGGTTCATCTCTGCGGTGGCATGAAGACTTAACCGAGGCTTGGGAGGGTCTGCGCTTGGCGAAGCGTTGCTTAAAGGTGTCACCATGATGCTTACAGCACTCAAGGGCACATTGGCTTGTTTGAAGGCCTGAATGACGGGTTCAGGGACCTCTATTTTTTCAGACTTGTTGACATTGGGCTTCGCGCTTGAAGCCAAACTTGGAAAGGCCAAGACGATGACCAAACCCATCTGAAGAGAAAACTGAAAGCGAGATCTGCGCATCCCTGAAGTCTAGCCGGCCTTGCGGGCTGACACCAAAGACAGGACGTATCATTGGGACATGGCATTTTCTCAGCTCACCATCGGCCGTTTGGCGGCCGTGATCACTGTTCTCATTTGGACCTCTTTCATCATTGTGGCGCGGGCCTCGGCATCTCATGTGCTTTTGCCTTTGGACATAGCCTGTGCGCGCATTCTTGGCGCAAGCAGTGTGTTGTTGCCATGGGCGTGGTGGCTCATGCGCGAAGCCAGGCAACGCGGCGAACAAGTGGGCTCTTTGTTTGGTTTGTCGCCCTTGCCCTTGAACATCACGCTGCGGGCAGGCATGGTGGGCGGTTTCTTGTATGCCGTTTTGGCATATTTCGGCTTTTTTTATGCGCCTGCGGGGCACGCCTCCGTGCTTATGCCTGGCAGCTTGCCGCTTTGGACCAGTTTGTTGATGTGGCTGTTTTTACGCGAATATATCGGCCTGAACCGCGCCATTGGTTTGGGCATGATTGTCTGCGGCGATATTTTGGTGGGCGGCATGAGCCTTTTCAAAGCATTTGAAGGTGGCGATATTTGGATTGGCGACCTGTTGTTCATGTCGGCGGCATTTTGTTGGTCGGCCTACAGTGTCATGGTGCGACACTATGCTCTCGATGCTGTGCGCGCCACGATGGCCATCACTGCTTTTGCGTTTGTGAGCTTTGTACCTGCTTATGCATTCTTGGTGGGCCTTAACGTGCTGCCAAGCCACATGGCACAAGCCTCGTGGTCTGAAATTGTTTTTCAAGCGGGGTTTCAGGGCGTGGGCTCGGTGGTCATTTCAGGCATCACCTTTACGCAAATGATTCGCACTTTTGGTCCCGTGAAATCCACCATGATCACAGCCTTGGTGCCAGGACTGTCTGCGCTGGGCGCTGTGGTATTTTTAGGTGAACCCTTGTCTTGGAATTTGTGGGCTGGTTTGGCTTTGGTCACTGGCGGTATTTTGTTTGGCGTGCGGCAAGCCGTGGTCAAATCCTAAATTTCAAACTTGAATGCAATGACCCAAGCCCTGAATTTTTTGGCCTTTGACACCAGCACCGACATGATGTCGGTGGCCTTGTCAAAGATGGACCAAACTTGGCATCACCATGGTGTCGGCGGTGCCAATGCATCTGCGCAATTGATCCCCACCATTCACACCCTGCTTGCAAAAGCGCAATTGCAACTTTCTGATTTGACAGCCTTGGTGGTAGGCCAAGGCCCAGGCTCTTTCACAGGCCTTAGAACAGCCTGTGCGGTGGCGCAAGGCCTGGCACTGGGAGCGAACTTGAAAGTCATCCCAGTCGACAGTTTGAAGGCTGTTGCAGAAGATGCTCGGCAGACGCTGGTTGATGCGCAAACCAGAGACTGCCATGTAGCCGCAGTCATGGACGCTCGCATGGGAGAAGTTTATGTGGGCGTGTATGCGTGGCACGCCGACACTTCACGATGGACATCGGTGCAACCCTTGCAGGTGGGATCACCCGAAGCGATGGCGGCGCAGCTAAGCCGCATGAACCTGCCAAATTTTGTATTGGCAGGCAATGGCTTTGACGTCTACAAAGACCGCTTTCCTTTGCAAGACTTTGCTTTTCAAGAATTTGAGTCCATCGGTACTCGCATTCCATGTGTTGCTGCCGTGCCGCACGCATTGGCTTTGTTGCGCATGGCACCTGCTCTGTGGGCAAATCAAGAAGCTGTTGCACCCGAGTGGGTTCAACCACTTTACATTCGCGACAAAGTGGCGCAGACCACGGCAGAGCGTGACGCCATCAAACTGGCTAAAGCCAATGCATCGGCATCTACATCTACATCGGCATCGGCATCAACAATCAGCCCATCCCAACTATGAACCTGTGGCCGCCCGAACTCAAGCAAATGCTCACGCCTGAGACCCAGGTGGAGCTGCTCACCATGACCGAGGCCGACTTAGAAGCGGTGGTGGCGGTTGAACAATCGGCTTACAGCCACGCCTGGACTTTGGGCAATTTCAAAGATGCCTTAATGGCCGGTTATGTGGCGCACCGCTTGGTGGCTGGTGAGCAATTGGTGGGCTACTTTGTAGCCATGCAGGTCATTGACGAAGTTCATTTGCTCAACATCACGGTGGCGCCAGCATTTCAGCGTCAAGGATGGGCGCGCTGTTTGATGCAGTCTTTGCGCCTGTGGTCTCAAGCCAAGGGTGCAAGCTGGCTGTGGCTTGAAGTGCGTGAAAGCAATGCACCCGCTTTGAATTTGTACCAAAGTTTTGGCTTTCAACAAGTGGGTTTGAGAAAAGATTACTATCCTGCAGGTAGAACCACCCGAGAGTCTGCGGTGGTCATGAGCATGTCCCTTAAAGCCTAAGCAATGACTGAAGACTCAACTGTTCCTATGGGCGAGAGCGCCACGCGTTTTGAATTGGACGAGCGCCAACGCGCCATGTTGGCGGAAATGGGTGTGCGTGTTTGGATGCCGCAAACGGCAAGCGCTGTGCCTGCAAAGGCTTCCAAGCTTGCACAAGTTACAGCACCTGAAACGCCGCCTGTTGACGCATCTGTATCCGTACCAGTTGCCAGTGCACCCCAGTTGCTCTCAGTCCCTATTGTCGATATTTCGCAATTGCCAGCCGGCATTGCCAGCATGGATTGGGCGCAACTGCAGCCTGCAGTTGCCACTTGCACAGGTTGTGGCTTGAGCCAATCTCGTCAGCAAGCTATTTTGGGAGAAGGCTTGGCGACAGCCGATTGGATGATTGTGGGCGATGCGCCTGGGGAAGAGGAAGACAATGAGGCGCGAAGTTTTGCGGGACCGGCCGGTCAATTGTTGGACAACATGTTGAAGGCGCTCAGTCTCACACGTGCGCAAGTTTATTTAACCCACGCTTTGAAATGTCGAACCCCCGTTGGCCGCAATGCCAGCCAATTGGAGGTGTCACATTGCGGCACATATTTGGCACGGCAAGTTGCCCTGGTCCAACCCAAAGTGATATTGGCCATGGGCAGAACGGCTGCGCTGGCACTGTTGCAAAGTGCTGAGCCGTTGGGCAAATTGCGCTCACAAGTGCAAAGCTTCAAGGGGGTCCCTGTGGTGGTGACCTACCCACCTGCTTACTTGTTGCGCAATCAGGCCGACAAAGCCAAGGCATGGGCTGATTTGTGTTTGGCTGCCAGTTTGGTCAGGCCATCAAGTGATTGAAATTGAATGAAGCTTCAATCGCTAAATCTATTGCGTTGACTTAGGCTTCTTCAGTTTTGATGTCGTTCGCAGGCTTTGATGGCCATAGCACGCTGGCAATCGAAACCACCATCAACCCCATTGCCGTCCAGTCTTGCCAATGCAGTATTTCATTCAAGGCCCAAGCGCCGCTGAACACACCCAAAATGGGAATCATCATGACACTCAAAGTCGAGGCCACGGGCGGTAAACCGCGTGCCAAATAAAACCAAGCGGCGTGCGCAAAGCCAAACACCAAGAAGGCGTTGAAAATAATGGCAACCCAATGCGTGGGTGTTGGCTCTTGCCATCTATCAGATTCAAATACAAAGGCCAAGACCGCCAAGACCAAGGTCGTCAATGCGGTCATCCAGAAAGACAAGGTGAGGGTTGGCAAAGGAATGGTGGTTCTGCGCAGCATTTGTGTGCCCAAGGCCCAAGTGCTGGCAGCCACCAAGGCCAACAGCACGCCCACAGGTTTGCCAGAGAGGTTGGCCAACTCGTGCCAAAGCAAAAGGACCACCCCAAGCGCCGCAGCAAACACACCACCCCAAGCGCGCTTGGACAACTGGTTTTGAAAGACAAACGCACCGATCAGGGCTGAAAAGATGGGCATGGTGTAACCCAAAATGGCTGACCTGCCACTGGACAAGTACTGCACCGCCAAGATGATCAAGGCGTGCCAAATGAACATGTTGAATATGGACAGAACCAACAATTCACGCCAATACTGCCTCGGAATTCGAAAAGGGACCTTCATGGCCAAAAGGCCCAATCCCAACACAGGTGTGCCAATGATCAAGCAAAGCATCCGAAAGGTCAGGGGTGGGTAACCTGTGACGCCAAGTTTCAAAACAGGCCAGTTCAGGCCCCAAATGACGGTGAGAAGCGCCAAGATCACCCATTGGCGTTTTGTGAGTGAATGCATGTGACCGATCTTAGTCTCAAATGATGGAAAAGGCCGTGAGCTTGGGTCTTGTAGCATGAGCCATTAAAATCCAGCCATGACCTTCTTAGAACAACTGCAAGGCGCTGAGCGCCAAAACGGCTCCCTGTTGTGTGTGGGCCTCGACCCTGAACCCGGCAAGTTTCCCGCTGGCATGAAGGGTGACGCTAGCAAGATCTTCGATTTTTGCGCGCAGATTGTCGATGCCACGGCCGACTTGGCCATTTCCTTCAAGCCCCAAATTGCGTACTTTGCCGCACACCGTGCAGAAGATCAATTGGAAAAACTCATGCAACACATGCGCCGTCATGCGCCCCATGTGCCCGTCATTTTGGATGCCAAGCGCGGCGACATTGGCGCCACAGCGGAGCAATACGCCATAGAAGCCTTTGAGCGTTATGGCGCTGATGCTGTCACGCTGTCGCCCTTCATGGGCTTTGATTCTGTTCAGCCTTATTTGAAACACCACGGCAAAGGTGCGTTCTTGTTGTGCCGCACATCCAATCCCGGGGGTGATGATTTACAAAACCAACGTTTGGCTTCTGTGGAAGGGCAGCCTTTGTTGTACGAACACGTTGCAAAATTGGCCCAAGGTCCTTGGAACTTGAACGGTCAACTGGGTTTGGTGGTGGGTGCCACGTACCCTGCAGAAATTGAACGTGTGCGAAGTTTGGCACCGACCTTGCCTTTGCTCATTCCGGGCGTTGGCGCACAAGGCGGCGATGCTGTGGCCACCATCAAAGCCGGTTACAGGCAAAGCCAAGGCGTGACAACGGGCGCAGTCATCGTGAGTTCATCGCGCGCTATTTTGTATGCGTCATCGGGTGATGATTTTGCGCAAGCAGCACGAAAAGAAGCCATTCGCACGCGCGATGTTTTGAAAGCTGCCGCGCAAGCCTAATTATTTTTCAAGCAAACGCTTTAAGTAGCGACCCGTAAAGCTGGCAGGATTTTTTGCCAGCGTTTCGGGCGTACCTACACCGACCACCGTACCACCACCCGAGCCGCCTTCGGGGCCCATGTCGATCAACCAATCGGCGGTTTTGATCACATCGAGGTTGTGCTCAATGACCACAATGGTGTTACCCGCATCGCGCAGTTGGTGCAAGACTTTGAGCAGCAAGGCAATGTCGGCAAAGTGCAAACCGGTGGTTGGTTCGTCCAAAATGTAAAGCGTGCGGCCGGTGTCGCGCTTGGACAATTCCAGCGCCAACTTCACGCGTTGTGCCTCACCACCCGACAAGGTGGTGGCGGCTTGGCCCAAGCGGATATAACTCAAACCCACATCGAGCAAAGTTTGCAGTTTTCGCGCAATGGTCGGCACGGCATTGAAAAATTCAAACGCCGTTTCTACCGTCATATCTAGCATTTGCGCAATGTTTTTGCCTTTGTACAAGATTTCCAAAGTTTCGCGGTTGTAACGTTGGCCGTGACACACATCGCAAGGCACGTACACATCGGGCAAGAAGTGCATTTCGACTTTCACCATGCCGTCGCCTTGACATGCTTCGCAACGTCCTCCGCCGTTAGATGCGCTGACGTTAAAGCTGAAGCGACCGGGACCATACCCGCGTTCGCGCGCTGCGGGCACCTCTGTCATCAGGTCGCGAATGTGCGTGAACATGCCGGTGTAAGTGGCAGGGTTGCTGCGCGGTGTGCGGCCAATGGGAGACTGGTCAACGTTGATCACCTTGTCGAAATGGTAAAGCCCCAAAATGTCTTCATGCGCTGCAGGTTCATCGTGTGCCCGGTGAATACTGCGCGCTGCTGCGGTGTACAGAGTTTCGTTGACCAAGGTGGATTTGCCTGAGCCCGACACCCCTGTGACGCAGGTCAAAAGTCCGACAGGAAATGCCGCGCGCACGTTTTTCAAATTGTGGCCTTGTGCGCCCACAATTTCAATAAAGTCTTTGCCTGGCGCATGGCGTTTGTCGGGGACAGCAATGGTTTTTCGGCCCGACAAATATTGGCCCGTCAATGAATCAGGTGCTTGCAAAATATCGGCGCAAGTACCTTGCGCCATCACACGCCCGCCGTGCACGCCCGCGCCCGGTCCCATGTCAATCACATGGTCGGCAATGCGAATCATGTCTTCGTCGTGCTCCACCACCAGCACGCTGTTGCCAATGTCGCGCAAATGTTTGAGCGTGCCAATCAGGCGATCGTTGTCGCGTTGGTGCAAACCAATGCTGGGCTCGTCTAATACATACATCACGCCCGTGAGGCCCGAGCCAATTTGGCTGGCCAATCGAATGCGTTGTGATTCGCCGCCCGAGAGCGTGTCGGCACTGCGGTCAAGGCTTAAATAGTTCAGCCCCACATCGTTCAAGAACTTCAAACGCGAGCCGATTTCATACACCACTTTGTCGGCAATCTCGGCCTTGGCGCCATGCAGCTTCAAGCTTTGGAAGTAGCTTTGGGCTTCTCCTAAAGTGACATGGTTGACTTCATAAATAGCGCGCGCTTGCGCACCCTCACCGACCCGCACATGGCGCGCTTCGCGGCGCAAACGCGTGCCCTTGCAATCTGCGCAAGCATGGTGACTGCGCATGCGCGCCAAGTCTTCGCGCACCACACTGGAATCAGTTTCTTTGTACCTGCGAGTGAGGTTGGGAATGATGCCTTCGAAGGGGTGCTTCTTGGAAACCTTTTTGCCCTTGGAAGCGCCCGACTCCATGATGTAACTGAACTTGATGTCTTCTTCGCCGGAGCCCCACAAGATGCTGTGACGCACTGCGTCGGACAGAGATTCAAAGGGTGCCTCCACATCAAAAGCGTAATGCTTGGCCAAACTCTCGAGCATGCTGAAGTAAAAACCATTGCGCCTGTCCCAGCCCTTGATGGCGCCACTGGCCAAGCTCAAACTGGGAAAGGCCACCACGCGATCAATGTCAAACACTTCGGTTGTACCTAGACCATCGCAAGTGGTGCAAGCGCCCATGGGCGAGTTGAACGAGAACAAACGTGGTTCAAGTTCTGCAATCGAGTAATGGCAAACAGGACAGGCAAACTTGGCGTTGAACATGTGTTCTATGCTTGTGTCCATTTCAACGGCGATAGCACGCTGTTCTGCCAGTCTTAAGGCGGCTTCAAAACTTTCGGCAATGCGCTGACGCAGTGCATCGCGCGCGGGCGCTTCTGCTTCGTGGCGAATTTTGAGACGGTCGACCACCACATCGATGTCGTGCTTTTCAGTTTTCTTAAGCGTAGGCAAATCTTCTACTTCATAAGTTTGACCATTGATGCGAAAGCGCACATAACCCAAAGCTTGCATTTGCTCAAAAACTTTTTCAAATTCGCCTTTGCGTTCGCGTGCAATGGGCGCCACGATCATGAGTCGCGTGTCTTCGGGCAACTCCAAAACGGCGTCGACCATTTGGCTCACGGTTTGCGCTTGAAGCGCCAAGTTGTGATCAGGGCAGTAAGGGGTGCCAGCGCGTGCAAACAGCAAGCGCAAGTAGTCGTGAATTTCGGTCACGGTGCCTACGGTGGAGCGCGGGTTGTGGCTGGTGGCTTTTTGTTCGATGGAAATAGCGGGCGACAGGCCCTCAATCAAATCGACATCAGGCTTGTCCATCAGTTGCAAAAACTGGCGGGCGTAAGCCGACAAACTTTCGACATAACGGCGTTGACCCTCGGCATACAGGGTGTCAAAGGCCAAGCTCGATTTGCCAGAACCGCTGAGGCCAGTGATCACCACCAGTTGGTTACGCGGAATATCGAGGTCGATGTTTTTGAGGTTGTGAGTCCGGGCACCCCGAACGCTGATGTGCGTTTGGCGAAGGGCGCTGGCCAAATAAGCCCCATCTTGTGGGCTGTCGCTTGTAGAGACACCCGCCTCGCGCCGTGCCGCTGCCAAAGCGGCTTCTAACAGGCGAACTTTTTCCCTGGCGGCTTCCAGATCAGTGAGACTTGCGGGGGCGTGGGGTGCGTTCAAAATTGAGGTGTCAGACAAAACCCTCGATTATCGCTAAAGAAGCCGAGTCTGTCGCTGGCAGACTCAAAAAACCGCGTGATCGCCGCGTTCTAAAGACGTTTTGCCGCTGACCAAGCCTTGGTAGCAGTCCCACAGCGTTTCCTGTCCAGTTGAAGGCGTGGCATCGGCATCGTAGCGGCCTTGGGCATCATCCCAGACCAACATCGATTCGGTGGCGTAGTAGCGCCCAATGCGTGCCAATTCAGCTTTGTTGGCCAAAGGCGGCATGAGGTGTCCCAACAAAGACAAAGCGCCAATGATGAGGTCCATCATTTTGACCGGCACATGGCTGTACTTGGGCGGTTTGCCTAGCAATGAAAACAAGTATTCGCCTTGCTGCAGGGGTGTGATGGCGGGGCCTGGGCCGCCAATGGGCAGAATTCGATTGTGCAGCGCAGGGTCACTGACGCATTGCGCCAAGTAGTTGCCCAGATCTGGGTCGCTGATGGGTTTGCAGGCCGTCAGTTGGCCATTGCCAAACAGCAAAAAAGGTTTGCCTTTGCGAACCCGTTCAATTTGACCGCACAGCGATTTAAAAAATGCGGTGGGCCTGACGATGGCATAACGCATGCCCGATTTCACCAAAGCGTCTTCAAAAGCCAGTTTGGCATGCTGAAACGTGAGCAAAGGTTTTTGCACGCAAATGGCAGACAACAACACAAAGTGTTT
>CANNNB010000068.1 GCA_947505995.1 Comamonadaceae bacterium | reverse complement strand
TTCCATTTTGATTTTGGAGGTGCGCAACAGGTCAATGGCCTGATCAGAAGGGATGGCCAATAAGACTTGGTCAAATCCGCTGAACACCGACTGAGCACCCTCGGGTTCTTCACTTTGAAGTTGCCAGAGATCGGGGTGCAAGGTGTCACGTTCAATTTTGAACACCTTCGATTCAAAGTGAATGGTATCGGTCTGCACCAAAGGCTGAGCCCAAGCTCTGACCAATGCGTTCATGCCGGGCGTTGCCACCCAATGCTTGTCGTGGGTGTTGCGTGCAGCTTCTACGACGCGGCCCATGGCGTCCAAAACACGAACGGCATTGGCGCTCCAAGGTTTGCAAATATTGGGCGTGGTGGCCAGAGCTTGCGCAAAGCGCGAGTCGCGTACTGTGAAATATTGCGCGCCATGATCGAAGCTGCCGTAGTTGGAAGAGCGTGTGGCGATTCGGCCGCTGGCTTCTTTGCTTTTTTCGAAAACGGTTACGCGGTGACCGGCTTGCATCAGGGTGCGCGCGCAGGCAATGCCCGCCATACCTGCACCAATGATGGCAAAATTTTGAACTGGTTTTGTCTGATTGTTTGTTTTTGTCATGGGGCTACTCTACACGCGATGATGGGGTTGGAGCAATGCTTGTTTGGTTCGGTCTTGATTCAACTGCAATAACCACCAACTTAATGCATGACCGATATTTTTACCATGGGGATTTCGCCAAGCATATTCAACAGGACTGATGCGCTGGACGCGGCTGACTTTTTTGGCCACCAGGCGGCCAGTGTCCAAATAAGGTTTGGCCAAGCTTTCGGGCAAGAACCCGCCGCCCAAGCCTCTGAGTTGTGCTTCCAATTTGCTGGGCATGTCGGGTACGGTCAAAACGTCTTGACCGCCCAACAGGCCAATCGTGACCCCTTCGCCGCGCGGTACAGAGTCGGCCACTGCCACTGCGCGGTATTGCTGAATCAGTGCGTCGCTAAGAGGTTCAGGCGCATTGGCCAGAGGGTGGTGCGGCGCAACGGCATAGACAAAACTGACTTGCCCCAAGCTTTGATGCAAGAGTTCAGCATGGCTGGCGGAGGTCATGAAGACGCCAATGGCCAAATCAGCTTGACCTGATTTGAGTGCTGCCAAGGTACCCGAGAGGGTTTCGTAACGAATTCGCAGCCTTGTGGGAGGGCTCTTTGCCAGAAAGCCTTCGCACAATTCCATGACCACCGACCTAGAAATGATGCTGTCAACGGCCACCGTGAAAACTGGCTCCCAACCTGTGGCTACACGCTTCACGCGGTTGGCCAGCGCGTCCACGTCTTGAAGCAGGCGTTTGGCCTCTCTGAGCAATTCCTTGCCAGCTTCAGTAGGCTTGGCTTGTCGGCTGCTTCTGTCAAACAGCAGCACATCCAATGCATCCTCAATTTGTCTGATTCGGTAGGTGAGCGCGCTGGGAACCAAGCCGCGTTGCCTGGCAGCAGCCGCGAAACTGCCCGTCTCTTCAATGGCCAGCAGCATGCTAAGGGCATCGGGGGTAAGTTGGTCGCGAGAGGGGGTTGGCATTTTTAATTCAAATAATTTGAATGATAACAACAAAAATTTACATCTATGTTGAAACCATTGCAATTTAAAGTTCAGCCATCGAATTTTCCAAAGTGCAAGGCACTCAATGATCCAAATACGCCGCTCCGCTGAGCGTGGTTATGCTGACCATGGCTGGCTTAAGTCCTTTCACAGTTTTTCATTCGCAGGGTATTACGACCCTGCTTTCATGGGTTGGGGCAACTTGCGTGTGATCAACGAAGACCGCATTGCACCCGGAACAGGCTTTGGTACCCATGGTCACAAGGACATGGAAATCATCAGTTATGTGTTGTCTGGCAACTTGGCCCACAAGGACAACATGGGCAACGTCAAAGGCATTCCCCCGGGCGATGTCCAACGCATGAGTGCAGGCAAAGGCGTGATGCACAGCGAGTTCAACCATGCAGAGGGACTGGCCACTCACTTTTTTCAAATATGGATTTTGCCCAATGAGCTGGGTATTGAGCCGGGCTATGAGCAAAAGACAGTGCCACAAGCCAGCAAGCGCGGCGTCTTGAAGGTGGTGGCATCGCCGGAGGGCGAAGGTGATGCTGTGAAGATTTCTGCCAATGCCACTTTGTATGCCGGCTTGTTGGATGGCGCCGAGCGTGCTGCCATTGCATTGAACCCTGCGCGCAAAGCTTATGTGCACCTTGTTCGCGGCGAATTGCAAGTGAATGGGCAAGCTTTGAAGGGTGGCGATGCTGCGCTCATTCAAGCCGAAACGAATCTTGAACTGACCCATGGCGTCGATGCCGAGGTCTTGGTTTTTGACTTGGCTTCCAATTAATTTTTGTTACTTTTAGGAAAATTATCATGACTCAAACAGTCGTCATTTATCACTCAGGTTATGGCCATACACAGCGCGTGGCGCAGTTTGTGGCACAAGGCGCCAATGCAGCACTGATTGCCATTGATGCCGATGGCAATATCACCGATTCCGATTGGGAAGCCTTGGATGCTGCCGACGCCATCATCTTTGGCTCGCCCACTTACATGGGCATGGCCTCTTGGCAGTTCAAGAAATTTGCCGATGCATCCTCTAAGCGTTGGTTTACCTCAGCTTGGAAAGACAAAGTGGCCGGTGGTTTCACCATTTCTGCCAGCCCCAGCGGTGACAAGCTTTCGACCATTCAGTATTTCATTACATTGGCCATGCAGCAAGCCATGATTTGGGTGGGTCAGCCTTCAATGAACAATGGCACTTTGAACCGCATTGGTTCCAACTCGGGCGTGATGGCGCAAGTAGGTCCTTCAAGCCCCGCGGAAGAAATTCCACAAGGCGATTTGGACACTGCCAAAGCCTATGGTGAGCGCGTGGCTGCAGTGGCTACTAAATTACGCAGTTAAATTATGTGCAGTCTGCTTGGCTGCTAAACATGAAATTTTGGAGCCCTTCAGTGGGCTTCAATGTTCTTCAATAGGCTTCCGTGCTTTTCGGCTTCAAGATTTCTAATTCGATGTCTACAGCGCGGCGCGCATCAAACACAAAACAACCGCCGTCATAGTGCGAACCGTCGGTCTCTTCAAAGTATTTCAAAATGCCACCCTCTAATTGATAGGTGTGCGGCAAGCCGTTTTGCTGCATGAAGATGGCTGCTTTTTCACAACGAATGCCGCCTGTGCAAAAGCTGATGATGGTTTTGTCTTGCAGTTCTTCTTTGTGGGCCATGAGGGCATCGGGAAATTCGGTGAACTTGCTTAGACGCCAATCAATTGCACCCTTGAATGTGCCTTCGTCCACTTCGTAGTCGTTGCGAGTGTCCAAAATGACCACCGGCCTGCCGTTGTCGTCAAAACCCTGATCTAGCCAGCGTTTGGCCGTGGCGGGGGTCACTGCGGGGGCGCGGCCCTCGGCAGGTTGAATGGTGGGGTGGTTCATGCGTATGATTTCTCCCTTCACCTTGACCAACATTTTTTTGAAAGGTGGCTCTTCTGACCAACTTTCTTTGGGCTTGATGTCTGAAAACCTAGGATCTGTGAGGAGTTCAGAAAGAAAACCTCTTACAGCCTCGGCAGGACCTGCCAAAAATAAATTAATTCCTTCTGAGGCCAGCAAAATCGTGCCTTTCAGAGAGTGCTTTAAGCAACTCTCTAGAAGCAAGGGGCGCAGTTCTGCCGCGTCCGGCAGAGGAACGAACTTATAGCTAGAAATATTCAGAATTTTGTTCACCCCTCTATTGTAGAAAAGATCCAATGCAGCTTCTACAATGGGACCATGTTTGTTCATTTGCGTCTCCACTCCGAGTTTTCTATCGTCGATTCCACCTGCCGCATTGACGATGTGGTGCAGGCTGCGGCAGACGACCAACAGCCCGCTTTGGCCATCACTGACCTGAGCAATTTATTTGGCGCCATCAAGTTCTACAAGGCTGCACGTGCCAAAGGCGTTCAGCCCATCTTGGGTGCTGAAATTTTCTTAGAAGGTTTGGGTGCCGATCCGCTGGTTTTGTCGCGTGTCATGGTGTTGGTTCAAAGTTCTCAGGGCTATTTGAACCTGTCGGAGTTACTGGCGCGTGCTTGGACGCAAAACATGGTGAAGACCAATGCGGTTGTCAAACTGTCTTGGCTTGAAGAGTTGTCAGAAGGTCTCATTTTGTTGTCTGGCGCGCAAGCTGGCCCTGTGGGTCAAGCCTTGGTGCAAGGTGATGCCTCTCGGGCCGCAGAAATTGCATTGCAGTTGGCTTCTATCTTCACGCATCGTTTTTATTTGGAACTGCAGCGAGCAGGGCGGCCTGAAGACAATGCGCACGTGGTAGCCACCGTCAAGTTGGCTTCGCGTTTGAGCTTGCCTGTGGTGGCCACGCACCCTGTTCAGTTTTTGACAGAAGACGATTACGAATCGCACGAAGCGCGGGTGTGTATTTCTGAAGGCGAAATATTGGGCAATCAGCGCCGTGTTCGCAAGTTCACGCGGAATCAGTACTTCAAGTCATCTGCTGAAATGCAAGACATGTTTGTCGATGTGCCCAGTGCCGTGGCCAACTCCCTTGAAATTGCCAAACGATGCAACTTGACTTTGGTTTTGGGCAAGCCCCAATTGCCCAATTACCCCACGCCCCTTACCGATGGCAAGCCCATGCTCATCGAAGATTATTTTCGATTGTTGTCGGTTGAAGGCTTGGAAGAGCGCTTGGTGCATTTGTACCCCGACGCTGTCAAACGCCAGGCCGAGCGCCCACGTTATGCCGAGCGTTTGGAATTTGAGATCAACACCATCTTGAACATGGGATTCCCTGGTTACTTTTTGATTGTGGGCGACTTCATCAACTGGGCTAAAAAGAATGGCTGCCCAGTCGGCCCAGGCCGAGGCTCTGGTGCCGGTTCTCTGGTGGCCTATTCTTTGAAAATTACCGACCTTGATCCGCTTCAATACAACTTGCTGTTTGAGCGTTTCTTGAACCCAGAGCGGGTCTCCATGCCCGACTTTGACATTGACTTTTGCCAGGCCAATCGCGACCGCGTCATTGACTATGTCAAAGACAAATACGGCCGCGATGCCGTCAGTCAAATTGTCACCTTCGGCACCATGGCTGCGCGTGCGGCTATTCGTGACGTGGGCCGAGTGCTCGACATGAGTTACATGTTTTGCGATGGCATCAGCAAGCTTATTCCCAACAAGCCAGGCCAGCACATTACCATCGATGGAGCCATCAAGGCCGAGCCTATTTTGGCCGAACGCTTAGAAAAAGAAGACGAAGTTAAAACCTTGTTGGCGCTGGCCCAAAAACTAGAAGGCATGACCCGTAACGTCGGCATGCACGCAGGTGGTGTGCTCATTGCACCTGGCAAGCTCACAGACTTTTGCCCCTTGTACCAACAGCCTGGCAGCACTTCGGCTGTGAGTCAGTACGACAAAGACGATGTGGAAGCCATTGGTTTGGTGAAGTTTGACTTCTTGGGCTTGGCCACCTTGACCATTTTGGAGTTGGCACGCAACATGATTGTCACGCGCCACAAAGGCCAAGAGAATTTTGCGTTTGAGAACATTCCCCTTGACGATGCAGCGACCTACAAGCTGTTTGCTGATGGCCGCACCGAGTCGGTGTTCCAGTTTGAAAGTCGCGGCATGCAAGGCATGCTCAAAGATGCTCGGCCATCTCGCTTGGAAGATTTGATTGCCCTTAACGCGCTGTACCGTCCCGGCCCCATGGATTTGATTCCTAGCTTTGTAGCGCGTAAGCACGGACGTGAGGTGATTGAATATCCCCATCCATTGGTAGAAAAGGTACTTTCTGAAACCTACGGCATCATGGTTTATCAAGAGCAGGTTATGCAAACAGCTCAGGTTTTGGGGGGATACAGTTTAGGCGGTGCCGACTTGCTGCGAAGGGCCATGGGTAAGAAAAAACCCGAAGAGATGGCTGAACATCGAGAAATTTTTCGCAAGGGAGCCGTTGTCAATGGTTTAACGGAGGTCAAAGCCGATGAGGTTTTTGACCTGATGGAAAGATTCGCAGGTTATGGATTCAACAAATCACATGCTGCGGCTTATTCTTTGTTGGCGTATCACACCGGATGGTTGAAGGTCCATTTCGCTGCCGAGTTTTTCTGCGCCAACATGACCATTGAAATGGACGACACCGACAAACTCAAGGTCTTGTTTGAGGATGCATTGAAGTTTGGCATGAGCTTTGATCCACCTGATATCAATCGAGGTACGCACCGCTTTGAGCCTGTATCTGACAAAGTCATTCGCTACGGTTTAGGCGCTATCAAAGGTACAGGCCAACAAGCCATCGATGCCATTGTGAAAGCGCGCGAGGAGGGTGGTCCGTTCACCAGCTTGTTTGACTTCTGCGTACGCGTTGATCGCAGCCGGCTCAACAAGCGTTCGGTGGAGGCCTTGGTCAAGGCTGGTGCATTTGATTCCTTGCAACGCAACCGCGCTTCATTGGCAGCTTCCGTTGATCGTGCATTTGATTTTTCAACGGCTACTGCCGCCAATGCCAATCAGGGCGGCTTGTTTGACATGATGGGCGATGATGCGCATGGTTCAAGTACGCAAGAGCCCGATTTGGTGGATATGTTGCCTTGGGGTGTAAAAGAGCAGCTCACCAACGAAAAAACTGCGGTTGGTTTCTACTTGTCAGGACATTTATTTGACGCGGTGGAGCGAGAAGTTCGTCTGTTTGCCAAACGCAAAATTGACGATCTGATTGACAGCCGTGAGCCTCAATTGTTGGCTGGCATTGTGAGCGACTTGCGCATCATTAATGGCCACCGCGGCAAGCTGGCCATCTTTAAGTTGGACGACAAGAGTGCCGTCATGGAAGCCACAGCCGACGAGGCCATGATCAATGCCAACCGCCATTTGCTCAAAGAAGATGAGCTTGTCATTGTGATGGCCAAGATGCAAGCCGATCGTTTCTCAGGCGGTTATCGTTTGTCGATTCAGCAGGTGTGGGATTTGCCCTCAGCGCGTTGCCGCTTTGGGAAGTTCTTGCGCGTGTCCGTGAATGGCCGCGCACCCGAAGTGGCACGTTTGGTCAAAGACTTTCCACCCCAACGCGAAATCACAGAGCAGGGCGAGTTGCTAAGGGGATTGCCGGTGCGTTTGAAGTTGGAGCGCAGGGGCGACAAAGTAGCTGCGGCTGCTGAGCTGCTACTCGGCGAGCAAGCCAAATTTTTTCCAAGCGATGCGGCGTTGTCGAGTTGGATTGCCCAAGCCGATCAAGGCAAAGCCGAAATCGTTTACGAAATTTAATTGGGGTCAGAGCAACATTAATTAATGTTGCTCTGACCCCAATTAAATTAATCTTTGGGGCGGAAGCTAATTTCTAGAACGGGTGGGACTCTGCCGTCTTCGTCTCGGGGGAGGGTGGCAGTTTTGTCGATGGCTTTGAGGACGGCATCATCCCAAGATTTGTTGCCACTGCTAGACAGCAGCTTGCGGCTGATGATACTGCCGTCTGGCGATGTGCGAACTTCCACTTCGGCCTTGGGGTTGCCCGCTACATCTTCTGTGAAAGTGATGTTGGGCTTGATGCGAGCGCGGATGCGACCCGCATAGCTGGGAGATGGCCCAGACGATTTCAATGCCGTGCCTTTGGAGTTTTCATCGCCCGAAGCACCGGCCATACCTTGCATGCGTTTTAAGTTTTCATTGCGAAGCGCATCGGCACGTTTTTCTTCAGCTGCGGCTTTCTTGGCATCTTCTTTGGCCTTGGTTGCAGCGACTTCCTTCTTCAAGGCCTCTTCTTTTTTCTTCTTCTCAAGTTCCTTGGCTTTTTCTTTCTCTTTCTCTTTGACTAATTTTTCTTTCTCAAGCTTTTCTTTTTCAAGTTTCTTTTTCTTTTCTAATTCCGCTTCTTTTTTCTCTTCGAGTTTTTTCTTCTCTTTTTCCTTTTTCAGTGCAATGTCGGCAGCTTCTCGCTCAGCCGCGACGTTGACTTTGGGAGGTGCAGGGGGTGTGGGCTTGGGCTCTGGTTTGGGCTCGGGCTTAGGCTCAAACGCCTTCACGGGTTCGGGGGGCGTCACTGGTTGAGGCGGTGTCGGCTCAGGCTCATTGGCTGCAGGTGCAGCCTCAAGAGGCACGGCAGACCATAACTCGGCTGAGGCTGACAATGTGTTTGGCTGGGTTTTCCACTGAACGCCCAAGGTGAGTGCAATCAATAAGAGAAAGTGCATGAACAATGCAAACGACATAGAACGACCCCATCCACCTGTCGGTGGTGGCGCAAATTCCATGTGAGTACTGGCGTTCATGTATTGAAAAAAATAGCCTTTGAGGCCTTAGGAAAATTTGAAGTCATGTGATTCAGTTAAGCACGCATGGGCATCAGATCAGGGTGCAAGCTGCACTGAAAGACCCACCCGTTGAATGCCTGAACGCTGCAAGGTATCCATGACCTTGACCACCATTTCATATTTCACTTGTCGATCGGCACTGATGACGACTGCAGAATTTTTTTGACCAGTTTGAGCCAATTGCACTGAGTTGGCCAAACTGTCAAAGTTAATTTTTGAGGTTTTGTTGTCGATCACCATTTCAAGACTTTCGTCTTTCTGAACCACAATTTGAATCACTTGATCGGGCTGTTTGGCAGCTTTGCCCACACTGGGCAAGTCAACCATGCTGGGTGTGATCATGGGTGCAGTGACCATGAAAATGATGAGCAGCACCAACATCACATCGATGAAGGGCACCATGTTGATTTCATTGATGGTGCGACGACCGCGGCCGCGAGATGAAACAGCTGGCATGTGTGTGCTCCCTGAGAATCAATGACCTGAAGCAGAAAGACCAGAGCCGGCAGGGTTGACGCCACCGGAGCCTGCCGAGCCCCCCAAGCTTCTTTGCAAGATGTTGGAAAACTCTTCAATGAATGTTTCCAATTTGATAGCCACTCGGTCAATGTCCCGCGCAAAACGGTTGTAAGCCACCACGGCGGGAATGGCTGCAAACAAGCCGATGGCGGTGGCCACCAAGGCCTCTGCAATGCCGGGTGCCACGGTAGCCAAAGTGACTTGTTGCATGCTGGCCAAGCCCGTGAATGCATGCATGATGCCCCACACAGTGCCAAACAAACCCACATAGGGTGACACAGAGCCCACAGAAGCTAAGAAGGACAGCTGAGCCTCTGCCACATCCATTTCGCGCTGAAAACTGGCACGCATGGCACGACGCGCACCATCCAAAAGAGTGCCCGTATCAGAGATTCTGCGTTCGCGAAGTTTTTGATACTCGCGCATGCCGCTTGCAAAAATACGCTCCATCGGCCCGGCCAATTTTGAATTCTGAACAGCTGCAGAAAACAAATCATTCAAGCTGATGCCTGACCAAAACTGCTGCTCAAACTCTTCATTCAAAGTTTGAATGCGTTTGATAGCGGTGAGCTTGCCCACAATAGCCGCCCAGCTAGATATAGAAATGGCCATCAAAATGACCATGACCAGTTGCACCACAAAGCTGGCATGCAACACAAGTTGAATGATGGACATGTCTTGGTTCATTGAAGTGCTTCCAAAATTTTGACCGGAATACGGCCGGGTTTGAGGGTTTGGCTGTCTACCCAGCCAATTCGGATCGTGCCTTCAGCCAGCAATTTTCGCTCACCATCGGCATTCAGCCATGCTTGTTGCTTAAGTACTAAACTTGCCCGGCCAGCTTCCGAAGTTTGAGCCGAGACTTCGAGTAAATCATCTAAGCGGGCAGGTGAGAAGTATTTCACTTGGGTTTCACTCACCACAAACATGCCGCCGCTCTCATCTTTCAAAGAATGCTGCTCAATGCCAAGCGATCTCAACCATTCTGTGCGAGCTCGTTCAAAAAACTTCAAATAGTTGGCGTAGAAAACAATGCCACCAGCATCGGTGTCTTCCCAGTAAATTCTGATGGGAAATTGGTAAACGGGCTTCATGAGCGGGCGCGACCTGCCTCGCGGTCGGCTTGAACTTCATGCGCTCGCAGTTGAGGCGCGAGGCCTTCCAAAACAGCGTTCACATATTTATGACCATCGGTGCCACCAAATTCTTTTGCCAATTCAATGCATTCATTTAAGCTCACACGCCAAGGTACATCGAGGCAATGTTTCATTTCAAAAACACCTATCCACATGACGGCACGTTCGACCGGAGAAATCTCAGCCATGCTGCGATCTAGCAAAGGCAAAATGAGTTGATCTAATTCAGCAGATTGTTCAGAGCAGCCATACAAAAGAGCGTCGTAATGCGCTGAGTCTGCTTTGTGAAAACCAGACAAATCGCGAGTGAATAGATCAATGTCTGCTGCTTCGTTTTTGCCAACCAAAACTTGGTACAAGGCTTGTAGCGCAAATTCACGAGCGCGACTGCGGGCAGACTTGCTGGCAGATTTACCAGGTTTGCGACCTGCGGGCTTGCTGCTTTTTTCCGGCAACTCGCTCATGCCAATTCCTCATCGTCCAATTCGTCTTCGTTCACAGACAGGTCTTCCATGAGCATGGCCATTTCGACAGCCACCCGCGCGGCATCACGGCCCTTTTCGGTTTGACGTGCAATGGCTTGCTCTAAATTCTCGGTGGTCAAAATGGCGTTGGCAATGGGCACGTTGTAATCAAGCGAAATGCGGCTGACGCCTGCACCCGATTCGTTGGCCACCAACTCGAAGTGATAAGTTTCGCC
>CANNNB010000067.1 GCA_947505995.1 Comamonadaceae bacterium | reverse complement strand
ACTGGCAAGCTAGACCGAATCACTCGGCATTTTGACCAAGTGGTGGATGTGAAAGTGTTGCTCACGGTTGAAAAACAAAAAGAGAAAGAGAAACGACAGCGCGCAGAGTGCAATATTCATGTCAAAGGCAATGATTTATTTGCCGAAAGCTCGCACCAAGACCTCTATGCTGCGGTCGATGACTTGGTCGATAAATTGGACCGTCAAGTGGTCAAGCACAAAAATCGAATCTTGGACCATCACCACATAGCGCCCAAGCGCATGATGTGAAAGCCCTATTTTTTCAAATGAAGTACGCCGCCGCACCCCTGAGGTGCGGTTTTTTTGGTGAATGGCCTTTCGCAGGGTGCATAATCCGCCCTCGATATGAACAGACTTGCAGCCATTCTCCCTGTTGAACAAGTGCTGGTTGGCGTAGACGCCACCAGCAAGAAGCGCGCTTTTGAAGAGGCGGGCTTGCTGTTTGAAAATTTACATGGTCTGTCCAGAGCCTTGGTCACAGACAGCTTGTTTGCCAGGGAACGCCTGGGCTCTACGGGTTTAGGCCATGGTGTTGCCATCCCGCATGGCCGCATCAAGGGTTTGAAGTCTCCCATGGCGGCCGTTTTTCAATTGGCCCAAGCCATTGGTTTTGATGCCCCTGACGAGCAAGCTGTGACCTTGCTCATTTTCTTGTTAGTGCCCGAAGCGGCCACCCAAAAGCATTTAGAAATATTGTCTGAAATTGCAGAGCTGTTGAGCAATGCCAGCACACGGGACAACATGATCAGAAGCGCCTCCGCGTCAAGCTTGCACGATTTGATTGACAAATGGTTGCCTGCCAACTGAGACTGATGCTCTTTAGTTCATCAACGAAACGAGGTTGAAATGAAGCCGACCGCTGTCAGCGCAGATGCGCTGTTTGAAGACCACCGAGGCAAACTTAAGTGGCAGTGGATTGCGGGCCTAGGTGCCTCGGAGCGCCGATTTGATGAAGTTGCCGTCCGCGCCGCGCGATCCGGTGCCGATTTGGTGGGCTATTTGAACTACATCCATCCTTACCGGGTTCAAATCTTAGGCGAACGCGAGGTGTCCTACCTGATGCGAGGCAGCGAACAGGATTGCATCAGGCGTGTCTCGCGCATTGTGACCTTGGAGCCCCCTGTCTTGGTCTTGGCCGATGGCCAAACCGCGCCTGAGGCCTTGCTTCGAGTTTGTGAGGGCGCTCAAATACCCATGTTCTCCACTCCCGAGTCATCGGCTTTTGTGATTGATGTGCTCAGGGCGTATTTGTCCAAACACTTTGCCGACCGCACCACCATGCATGGCGTGTTCATGGATATTTTGGGTTTGGGTGTCTTGATCACGGGCGAGTCTGGCCTCGGCAAAAGTGAGCTGGGCTTGGAGTTGATTTCTCGGGGCAATGGTTTGGTGGCCGATGATGCCGTTGACCTGTTCCGCATCAATCAAACCACCATTGAGGGGCGTTGCCCCGATTTGCTTCAAAACTTGTTAGAGGTTCGCGGCATTGGCCTGTTGGACATTCGCGGCATTTTTGGAGAAACAGCGGTTCGCCGCAAAATGCGCTTGAAACTCATTGTGCACTTGGTGCGCCGCGAGAACTTTGAACGCGATTACGAGCGCATTCCCACCGAGCCACTTACGCAAGATGTGCTGGGCATTGCCGTGCGAAAAGTAGTTATCCAAGTGGTGGCTGGGCGCAACATCGCGGTGCTGGTGGAGGCCGCAGTGCGAAACACCATTTTGCAAATGCGCGGCATCGACACCTACCAAGACTTCATGGAGCGCCAACGCGCGGCCATGGGCTGATGGCGTCTAACCTCGGCTGACTTAGGCGCGGTTGCGATGGGGGCAGGGGTTTTGGGTGCAGTGTGCATACAAACTGAGCGCATGATCGGCAATCACAAAGCCCTTGGCAAGTGCCACATCGTGCTGTCGTTTCTCAATTTCTGCATCGTAAAACTCTTCAACTTTGCCGCAGTCTAGGCACACCATGTGGTCATGGTGTTGCCCCTCATTCAGTTCGTAAACCGCTTTGCCGCTTTCAAAATGGTTGCGGCTTAACAGCCCAGCCTGTTCAAACTGCGTCAAAACTCGGTAAACCGTTGCCAAACCAATGTCGGCATTGTCATTGATCAAATGTTTGAAAACATCCTCGGCTGTCATGTGCCTGAGGGTCCCCTTTTGAAAGATTTCCAAAATCTTTTGCCGAGGGATGGTGGCCTTTAGACCTGTGCTTTTGAGTTCGTCCATGTATTTTCAGTTGAAATTGAAAGAGAGGGGCTTTGACCCAAGGAACTTCGCCAGAGCTGCATGCTACCGCTACAATGACACGATCATATGGCCTGCCAAGCATCCATGAAAAAACATCATCGTATTTCTATTCGCAACGCCTTGTCTTTGGGCATCGCTGTGCCCTTGTTGCTGGGTTTTTTAAGCGCCTGCAGCTTACCCAAGTTGTCGGTTAGCAAAGACGCCGTCATGTACATCCCAGAGGTGGTGCAGGGCAACTTTGTATCCAAGGAGCAAAAGGAGTTTCTCAAGCTTGGCATGTCCCGACAGCAAGTTCGAGAAGTTTTGGGTACGCCCTTGGTCTCCAGTGTGTTTCACGAACAACGCTGGGATTACGTTTTCACCATCCGCCGCCAGGGTGTGCCAGCGCAAAGCTTCAGACTCAGTGTTGGGTTCAAAGGCGATGTGCTTGACCAAGTTACTGGCGACGAATTGCCCAGTGAAATCGAGTTTGTCACCAAATTGGTGGCCAAAAAACCCGGATTGAAGGTGCCAGAGCTAGAAGCCAAAGAAGAAGATTTGCGAAAATTCCCAGCGCCAGTTCGCAAATTCGAGCCATTTCGACCCCCAGCCTCGCCTGTGCCCAGCTCATACCCCCCGCTTGAACCTGCTTCGCCCTCCTGAGTCACATGACACAAGTTGCTTTTTCACATTCTGAGCCGCTGCATGCAGTCGCTGTGGCTGGCGCTTCGGGCCGCATGGGCCACATGCTTATTGAGGCCATAGCCAATGCCCCAGATTGCCGCCTCACAGGCGCGCTTGATTTGGCCAGCAGCGCTGCTGTTGGAACTGACGCGGGTGCCGCCATGGGAAAAGCCAGCGGCGTCTTGGTCACAGGTGACCTCAAAGCGGGCTTGCAAAACTCCCAATACCTCATCGACTTCACTCGGCCTGAAGGCACTTTGGCGCATTTGAAAATTTGCCAAGCCTTGGGTGTCAAGGCGGTCATCGGCACCACGGGGTTTTCGGATGCCGAGAAAAATGAAATCAAAGCCATCGCCAAAGATGTGGCCATCGTCATGGCGCCCAACATGAGCGTTGGCGTCAACGTCACGCTCAAATTGCTTGAAATGGCGGCCAAAGCACTGGCCACGGGTTATGACATCGAAATCATTGAGGCCCATCACCGCCATAAGGTCGACGCGCCCTCGGGTACCGCTCTCAAAATGGGCGAGGTCATTGCCGATGCGTTGGGACGAGACTTGAAAGACTGCGCGGTTTATGCCCGAGAAGGCGTCACGGGTGAGCGCGACCCCTCTAGTATTGGCTTTGCCACCATTCGCGGCGGCGATATCGTGGGCGACCACACCGTTTTGTTTGCAGGTACTGGCGAACGCATCGAAGTGACGCACAAGTCATCCAGTCGTGCAACCTATGCGCAAGGAAGTTTGCGGGCTGTCCGATTCTTGGCTGACCAAAAAACGGGCCTCTTCGATATGTTCGATGTGTTGTCCTTGAGATAAAGCCAAAGCCTATGAATTTATTGACCTTTTGGGCTGAGGGTGACTGGGTCACCCGCTTCGTAGCAGTGGCTTTGTTGGCCATGTCTGTTAGCACCTGGGTCATTATTTTTTGGAAATTCAATTTGCTGCGCCGAGTGAAGCTAGACGTTCCGCTCAGCACGGCTGCCTTTTGGCAGTCAGCACAATTTGATGAGGCCCATGCCCGCGTTGCGCAATTTGACCGTGATCAAGCTGTCACCCCACTTTTAGAGGCCACCTTGTTGCCCTTGGATGGCACCTTGGCGGCCGCTGGCGAGCGTGAGCATCAACTCACCCGTGTTCTGCGAAACAGTTTACAAACCTCGGTCAATCGCCTGCAGTGGGGGCAATTGCTGCTGGCCACGGTAGGTGCAATTTCGCCTTTTGTAGGCTTGCTCGGCACAGTCTGGGGCATTTTCAATGCCCTGATCGGTATGGCAGAGGTCGGCCAAATTACCCTAGACCGAGTTGCCGGCCCCGTGGGTGAAGCTTTGGTCATGACTGCCGCGGGTCTGGCAGTGGCCATTCCTGCCGTGTTGGCCTACAACGTTTTTGGCCGCACTGTGGCGCAAATTGAGATTGAGCTTGAGGGGTTTGCACAAGACCTTATGAACTTGCTCACCGGTCGGCAAAACTAAAAGTCCACCAAGTAAAGCCATGGCATTTGGTCGATTTCCCCGCGCTGTTCAAGCCAAACCTTTCAGCGACATCAACGTCACGCCATTGGTCGATGTCATGCTAGTGCTGCTGGTCATTTTCATTCTCACGGCGCCCCTGCTCACCAGTGCCATCCGTTTGGATTTGCCCCAATCCAAAGCAGCTCAAGCGGGGGAAGCGCCTGAGGCGCTCAGTCTCAGCCTGAAAACCTCAGGCGAACTTTTCATCAATGACAAGTCGGTTTTGCTGGCAGACTTGCCTACCGAACTTCAGCGCCTAGCAAATCAAAAGCCCAACCTGGAAGTCCAGCTCCGAGTAGACCAAGCTGTTCCCTATGGTCAAGTTCTTGAGCTCATGGGCTTGGCGCAGCAGGCCGGCTTAAGCCGGATTGGCTTTGTGACAGCACCCGGCGTAGACGCGCAAAAGGCCGCAGCCCGCTGATCTTTTGCAAGGCAAGCGCTCTTTGTACGTCAATCAGAGCACTGGGCCTTGCTGAGGGAAATTTCACCTCGCCAAACACCTACAATTTGCACCATCATGCAAGACAAGTACAACCACCTCGAAGTTGAGCCCGCTGCGCAAAGCCAGTGGAATGCTCGCGATGCTTATCGCGTTACCGAAGACACCCGTAAAAAGAAGTTTTACGCCTGCTCCATGTTGCCCTACCCCAGTGGCAAGCTGCACATGGGCCACGTGCGCAACTACACCATCAACGACATGCTCACGCGCTATTTGCGCATGAACGGCTACAACGTGCTCATGCCCATGGGCTGGGATGCGTTTGGCTTGCCTGCCGAAAACGCAGCCCTTAAAAATGGCGTGCCGCCTGCCAAGTGGACCTACGAAAACATTGCTTACATGAAGAAGCAGATGCAGGCCATGGGCTTGGCCATCGACTGGAGCCGCGAAGTGGCCACTTGCGACGCCAGCTATTACAAGTGGAATCAGTGGTTGTTTTTGAAGATGCTCGAGAAGGGCGTGGCCTATCGCAAAACACAAGTCGTCAACTGGGATCCGGTTGACCAAACTGTTTTGGCCAACGAGCAAGTGATTGACGGCAAAGGCTGGCGCACGGGCGCGGTGGTTGAGAAGCGCGAAATTCCTGGCTACTACCTCAAGATTACCGATTACGCTGAAGAGTTGCTCGATTTTGTGACGGGTGACAAGTTGCCCGGTTGGCCTGAGCGCGTGAAGCTCATGCAAGAAAATTGGATTGGCAAATCTACCGGTGTGCGCTTTGCATTTCCGCATGTTATCAGCGGCGCGGATGGGCAACTCATTCAAGACGGCAAGATGTATGTGTTCACCACGCGGCCCGACACCATCATGGGTGTGACGTTTTGCGCAGTAGCGCCCGAGCACCCGTTGGCGGCGCATGCAGCGCTCACGCAACCCACATTGGCCACGTTCATCGAGACATGCCAAAAAGGCGGCACCACCGAAGCCGAGTTGGCCGTCAAAGAAAAAGAAGGCATGCCCACGGGCTTGTTTGTGTCACACCCGCTTACAGGCAAACCTGTTGAAGTCTGGGTGGGCAACTATGTGCTCATGAGCTATGGCGATGGTGCCGTTATGGGTGTGCCTGCGCACGACGAACGCGACTTTGAGTTTGCCTTGAAATACAAGCTGCCCATTCAGCAAGTGGTGGCGACCAAAGGTGTGAACTTCAGCCACACCGAATGGCACGATGGCTTTGGCGACAAAGCCAACGGCGTGTTGGTCAACTCTGGCCAATACGATGGTTTGAGTTTCAAAGACGCGCTAGAAACTGTGGCCGCCGACTTGGCCGTCAAAGGTTTGGGCGAGAAGAAAACCACTTGGCGTTTGCGTGACTGGGGTGTCAGCCGTCAGCGCTATTGGGGTACGCCCATTCCCATCATCCATTGCGATGAACACGGCGCTGTGCCCGTACCTGAAAAAGATTTGCCAGTGATCTTGCCGCTTGATTGCATTCCAGATGGCTCTGGCAATCCGCTAAACAAACACGAAGGCTTTCATGCTGGCGTGGTGTGTCCCGTGTGCGGTAAACCATCACGCCGCGAGACCGACACCATGGACACCTTTGTCGATTCGTCTTGGTACTTCATGCGCTATTGCGATCCGAAGAACACTGAAAAGATGGTGGCCGAAGGCGCAGACTACTGGATGCCCATGGACCAGTACATTGGCGGCATTGAGCACGCTATTTTGCACTTGCTCTATGCGCGTTTCTGGACCAAAGTCATGCGCGACTTGGGCCTGGTGAAAGTGGATGAGCCATTTACCAAACTGCTCACGCAAGGCATGGTGCTGAACCACATTTATTCTCGGCGAACCGACAAAGGTGGCAAGGATTATTTCTGGCCAAACGATGTTGAAAATGTGTTGGCTGAAGACGGCAAAGTAACCGGTGCGCGTTTGAAAAAAGCCGTGGGCACTTTGCCCGTGGGTACCGCCATTGATTACGAAGGCGTGGGCACCATGTCCAAGTCCAAAAACAATGGCGTCGATCCGCAAGACCTGATTGAAAAATACGGCGCCGACACTGCGCGTCTGTACACCATGTTCACGGCACCGCCCGAAGCCACCTTGGAGTGGAACGATGCAGCCGTAGAAGGCAGTTACCGTTTTGTGCGCCGTGTTTGGAACTATGCAGTCAAAGTGGAAGGCGCTTTGAAGCTAGGCTTGGGCGTAGAGCGTTCGCAGCCCATCACCTTCAGTGCCGATGCCAAAAAGTTGCGTCTTGATATTCACTCGGTGCTGCGTCAAGCCAATTACGACTACGAGCGCATGCAATACAACACCGTGGTGTCTGCGCTCATGAAGATGCTCAACACTTTGGAGGACTCGCCGCTGTCGGCTTCTAAAGAGCTAAACGACAACGCGGCTTTGGCCGAGTGTTATTCCATTTTGCTGCGTGTGATGTATCCCGCATGTCCGCACTTGGCTTTCCAATTGTGGAATGAATTGGGCTACGGCGCTTGCTGCGGCGATTTGCTTGACGTGGCGTGGCCCGGTGTTGACGAAACTGCTTTGCAACGCGACGAGATTGAACTCATGTTGCAAATCAACGGCAAGTTGCGTGGTTCGCTCATGGTGCCTGCCAATGCAGAAAAAGCGGCCATTGAACAAGCCGCTGCGGCGCACGAGCAAGTGACCAAGCAAGCGGCTGGCGCTGCGCCCAAGAAGATCATTGTGGTGCCAGGCCGATTGGTCAATGTGGTGCTGTAAAGCGCGCGCTCTTCATCACAATACAACCCATCACAGCGCCTTCAAGCATTCACCATGAACGCATCCCCTAAGTTGCTAAGCCGTCGCCAATCACTGAAAGTCTTGGGACGCAGCTTGACAGGCGGGGCACTGTTGAGCGGCTTGGTGGCAAGCGGTTTGTCGGGCTGTGGATTTCAATTGCGTCAAAGCGCTGATCTGCCATTCAAGTCTTTGTTTTTGATCTTGCCGCGGCAATCGGCCTTGGGCACAGACTTGCGGCGCAATTTGGCCAGTCAAACCAACTTGAAAGTCTTCACCGAAGCCCGCGACATGGCTACTTCGGAGGTGGTGTTGGATGTCATGTCTGAATTGCGCGAACGCGTGGTGGTGGGCTTGAATGCATCGGGTCAAGTGCGTGAATTGCAACTGCGCTTGAAAGTGAAGTTTCGTTTGCGTACGCCACAAGGTCAGAGCCTCATTCCAGAAGTGGAGTTACAGCAGCAGCGCGACCTGAGCTTTTTGGAGTCGGCAGCCCTTTCCAAAGAAATTGAAGAAACCATGATGTACCGCGACATGCAAGTTGACATCGTGCAACAAATTTTGCGCCGCTTGGCAGCGGTGAAGCCGCTTTAAAGCCAGCCAAATTAACACCTGTCTTTATGCAACTGGCCCTGCCTCAGCTTCAAGCACATCTGCAAAATGGCTTGCGAAGTCTTTATACCTTGCACGGCGATGAGGCCTTGTTGGTGCAAGAAGCGGCCGATGCCATTCGCTCAGCAGCTCGCCAACAAGGCTATACCGAACGCAGTGTGCATGTGGTTTCGGGTGCGCATTTTGATTGGAGCGAGGTGTTGGCAGCAGGCGGCTCCATGAGCCTTTTTGCCGATCGCCAAATTTTAGAAATCCGCGTACCTACGGGCAAGCCTGGCAAAGAGGGCAGCCCCATGATTCAGCAACTGGCGCAAAGCGCAGAAGGCAATGACAGCACCCTGACGCTGTTTGTTTTGCCCCGCTTAGACAGCGCCACCAAAAAGGGCGCATGGTTTGGGGCATTGGAACAATTTGGTGTCTCTTTGCAAATTGACTCTTTGGACAGAGCCCAATTGCCGCAGTGGATTGCGCAGCGCTTGAAGCTGCAAAACCAAAGCGTTGCTTCTGGACAAGATGGGCAAAACTGTTTGCAATTTTTTGCAGACCGAGTGGAAGGCAATTTGCTGGCAGCGCATCAAGAGATTCAAAAGTTGGGTTTGTTGTTTCCCGTTGGTGAACTGTCGCAATCTCAAGTTGAAAGCGCTGTTTTGAACGTGGCTCGCTACGATGTTTTTAAGTTGTCGGAAGCGGTGTTGGCGGGCCAATTAGCCCGCGTGCAACGCATGCTAGATGGTTTACAAGCCGAAGGCGAGGCCGCCGTCTTGGTGCACTACGCTCTGGCAGAAGACATTCGCGCTTTGAAGCGAGTCAAAGACGCCATGGCTGAAGGGCGCCCTTTGCCCATGGCCTTGCGCGAGCAACGAATTTGGGGGGTGCGTGAAAAGCTCTTTGAGCGCGTCTTGCCTAAATTGTCTACGGCTCGCTTGGCGCAGTTGCTGCAAAACGCCCATCAAGTGGATGGCATCGTGAAAGGCCTGAAAGTGGCCGATTGGCCCACCGACCCCTGGCAAGCCTTGCAGCGATTGGCCTTGCGCGTTTCAAGTGCTTGCGTTGCAAAGACTTGAGGGCTTTTGACAAATTGCCACACAAGAGTGCGAAAATAGCCCCATGAACGCAACTCTCAACGCGAAGGCCCAGCCAACGGACATGGCCCCAGAAGCTACCCAAGCGTCGATGCAAATTTTGGGGCAGCAGGCCAAAGTGGCCTCAGCCGCCATGGCCAAGGCATCGACTGCCACCAAAAACAGTGCTTTGAAACGCCTGGCTGCTTTGCTGCGCGAAAACACAGAAGCACTCCAAATTGACAACGCCAAAGACTTGGCGCGGGCTCAGGCTGCAGGCTTGGCCTCGCCCATGGTCGACCGCTTGCGCCTCACACCGCAAATACTGGCCACCTGTGCTGAAGGCTGTGAACAGTTGGCGGCTATGCCCGACGTCATTGGCGAAATCTTGGGCATGAAACAACAGGCCAGCGGCATTCGCGTGGGGCAAATGCGCGTCCCTCTGGGGGTGTTCGGCATGATTTTTGAAAGCCGCCCCAACGTCACCATTGAAGCGGCCAGCTTGTCGATCAAAAGTGGCAATGCCTGCATATTGCGAGGCGGCTCCGAAGCCATCGATTCCAACAAAGCCTTGGCCCTTTTGGTTCAGCAAGCCTTGCTAGAGTCAGGCTTGCCTGCCCATGCGGTGCAGTTGGTGCAAACCACCGATCGCGAGGCGGTGGGCCAGCTCATTGCCATGCCAGAGTATGTCGATGTGATCATCCCCCGTGGCGGTAAGGGCCTCATCGAGCGCATCAGCCGAGAGGCCAAAGTGCCCGTCATCAAGCACCTTGATGGCAACTGTCATACCTATGTTGACGACCCCTGCGATGTGGCCATGGCCGTGAAAGTGGCCGACAACGCAAAAACCCAGAAATACAGTCCTTGCAATGCCAGCGAAGGCTTGCTGGTAGCGCAAGGCGTGGCTGCAGAATTTCTACCACTCATTGGCAAGGTCTATGCAGAAAAAGGCGTTGACATGCGTTGCTGCCCCAAGGCCAAAGTTATTTTGTCGCAAGTCACTGGTGCCAAATTATTCGATGCCACCGAACAAGATTGGTTTGAGGAATATTTAGCACCCATCATCAGCATCAAAGTGGTGGAGGGCTTGGACCAGGCCATTGCACACATCAACCATTACTCAAGCCATCACACCGATGCCATCATCACGCGCAACCACCAGCATGCCCAACGCTTCTTGCGCGAAGTCGATTCTGCTAGCGTGATGGTCAATGCCAGCACCCGATTCGCAGACGGCTTTGAATTTGGTTTAGGTGCAGAAATTGGCATCTCTACCGATAAGTTTCATGCCCGTGGACCGGTCGGTATTGAAGGACTTACTTCGCTCAAGTACGTGGTACTGGGTGATGGTGAAGTTAGAAAATAAAATTT
>CANNNB010000066.1 GCA_947505995.1 Comamonadaceae bacterium | reverse complement strand
CGAGCCTATTCCTGAGTCGACAGAAAAAGTCAAACCCCTTCGCATGAAGATCAGCAAGGCCAAAGAACGTGCCTTGATGAAAGAGTTCGGCTTAGACGAAACAGTCTTGTCCGAAGAAGACATGGCCAAACGCCGTCAACGCCTCAAGGCTTTGATCAAGCTCGGTAAAACACGGGGCTATCTGACCCACGGTGAAATCTCCGACCACTTACCCGATAAGTTGGTAGATGCTGAAACACTTGAAGTGGTTATTGCCACCTTGAACGACTTGGGCGTTGCGGTTTACGAACAAACCCCCGATGCCGAGTCTTTGATCATCACCGAAAACGCTCCGACAGGCTCAACAGAGGAAGAAGCTGAAGAAGCCGCAGAGGCTGCGCTTTCAACTGTAGACAGTGAATTCGGCCGAACCACAGATCCTGTTCGCATGTACATGCGCGAAATGGGCACAGTTGAGTTGCTGACACGCGAAGGTGAAATTGAAATTGCCAAGCGCATTGAAGGCGGCTTGATGAACATGATGACAGCGATCAGCGCATCGCCTGCCACCATCGCTGAAATTCTTCGCCTTGCTGGTGAAATTCGCGAAGGCAAAATCGTCATCTCCACGGTTGTCGATGGTTTCTCCAACATCAACGAAGCCGATGACTATGTGGCTGAAGAAGATTTTGACGAATTCGATGAGTCAGACGATGACGATGGCAAAGGTGGCTCCAAAGCTCTGACCAAAAAATTGGAAGAGTTGAAGAACCAAGCCTTGGAGCGATTTGACCGCATCACCGAGTTCTTCGAACAAGTTCACAAAATTTATGAAAAAGAAGGCTGGGGCACACCCGCCTACCAAAAGGCACAATTCGCTTTGTCTGAAGAATTGATGACCATTCGATTCACTGCCAAAACCATCGAAAAGCTGTGCGATATGGTGCGTGGCCACGTGGACGATGTACGCAAAAAAGAACGTGAACTGCGACGTATCATTGTAGAAAAATGTGGCTATCCGCAAGATTTGTTCATTGCCGACTTCAGTGGTCGTGACAAATCCAATCAGCGAATTAAATCCCACTTGCTCGATCTGAAATGGATCGAAAAACAAGCAGCGGCTGGCAAGCCCTGGAGTACGGTTATGGGCCGAAACATTCCGCCCGTTCAAGACTTGCAACAAAAGTTGACTGACTTGCAATCGCGCGTGGTGGTGCCTTTGGATGAACTGAAAGACATCAACAAGCGCATGAATGCGGGTGAGCGATCTTCGCGGCATGCCAAGAAAGAAATGATCGAAGCCAACTTGCGTTTGGTGATTTCGATTGCGAAGAAATACACCAACCGTGGTTTGCAGTTTCTCGATTTGATTCAAGAAGGCAACATCGGTTTAATGAAGGCAGTCGACAAGTTCGAATACCGCCGGGGCTATAAGTTTTCCACTTATGCCACGTGGTGGATTCGTCAGGCCATTACACGCTCGATTGCCGATCAGGCTCGCACCATTCGCATTCCAGTTCACATGATCGAGACGATCAACAAGATGAACCGAATTTCTCGCCAGCACTTGCAGGAGTTTGGCTTCGAGCCCGATGCCAGCATTTTGGCCGAGAAGATGGAAATTCCGGAAGACAAAATTCGCAAGATCATGAAGATTGCCAAAGAGCCTATCTCCATGGAAACGCCGATCGGTGACGACGATGACAGCCATTTGGGTGACTTCATCGAAGACAGCGCTAACACCGCGCCTATCGATGCTGCCATGCAAGCCGGCTTGCGCGACGTGGTCAAAGACATCCTAGACAGCCTGACACCCCGTGAAGCCAAAGTGCTGCGCATGCGTTTTGGCATTGAAATGTCTACCGACCACACGCTTGAAGAAGTGGGTAAACAATTTGACGTCACACGCGAGCGTATCCGTCAAATAGAGGCCAAGGCACTTCGCAAGTTGAAGCACCCCAGTCGCAGCGACAAACTGCGAAGCTTCATCGATACGATGTAACTTGGTGGTAACCATGCGCTGCCAACAAACAGCGCAAAAAAGGCCTTCCAACTCATCACTGGAAGGCCTTTTTGTTGTGTCGGTGAGCCTTATTCGCTGGCCATCACAATCACAGCACTCATGGCCAAGACGCCGCCCGGTAAAGCCCAATTGCTGGACTTCTCTTGTGGCTGATCTGAGGTTACTGGCGAAAGATTAACGGATAACTTAGGACGGCGAGCGTCTACAACCCGCGCAGTACCTACCTCGCCTTTGACTTGCTTGGTGAACTCCACAAGAGGTCCTTGCACGGTTCGAACTGAAACTGTGTTGCCCAAGTCTTGGAGCATGTTGACCAGTTCGCCAGTCGCCTCGAGCGTCCATTCTTGACGCCATTTTTTCTGAGCCGCATGGGTTAACCAACGGCCTGTATGTCGGTTAAGTCTTGGCGGACATCCAATCAAAATCCAATTTGCTGCGCCATTTTCAGAGCCGCTGGCAGGCAACATGGGGACAATTTGTTGGAGTGCATATTGCTTGTCATCTAGGTAAACAATGAATGTTTCCATTTTTTTCTCCTGGTTAAAAAGTTGTCAAATAGATTGGGTTTCAGTACTGGGGTTCTCCTGACGTCTAGTAGCCCACCAACCGAGCCCCAAAACACCTGCAACGGCCAGGATGTAGGTTGCACCACGAGCTAAGAGATTGATGGTTTCGCCACCATCGAAAATAGGATCTAAGAGTTTTTCATTGATGATCATTTGCGCAGCAGTGAAGGCCAAAACGGCGGCACCCAAATGAATGATCACTGGCCATTTCTCGACCAAGCGCAAAACCAACTTGCTGCCCAAAACAACAATAGGAATACTGATCAGCAAACCAATAACGACCAGGTCAAAGGAGCCGTTGGCAGCACCCGCTACGCCCAATACGTTGTCTACACCCATAAGCGCGTCAGCCACAATGATGGTTTTCATGGCGCCCCAGAATGTGGTTGCACCAGCGCCTTGGTGCTCGCCGTCGGAAGTATCCGAAATGAGCTTGTAGGCAACCCATAACAGCCCCAGACCACCCACCAACATGAGGCCAGGGATTTTAAGAAGCCATACAACACCAACAGTCATGGCAGAGCGAACCACAATGGCGCCCACTGTGCCCCAAATGATGGCTTTGTTTTGATGTTCAGGAGGAAGGCCGCGTGCGGCCAGAGCGATGACGATGGCGTTGTCGCCAGCTAAGACTAAATCTATGAGAATGATGGCCAGCAACGCTGACCACCATGGCATTGAGAACAATTCCATGAAAGACCTTCAATAACGATCCGAACAAGTTGCAATGCCAAAAGGCAGGTGCAACACGAGAGATCGAAGGTCTTGCTTTGCTTGTAATGAATCAGTTATATGCCCAACAAACCGGAAGTAAAACTTCGTAATGACGATTTGTTGATCCCTCCGTGCGCCTTGTGGCTAAACTGAGCACGAAGAAATTGAGCTACTCCCCAACGATGGCCAATTAGAAATCAAGTCGCCCAAATTGCCAATTTAGTTTTAATTTAAACCCAAATTTTGTAGGGGATTTAAAGAGTTCTGCAGCTTAGTTCTTCTTAGCAACCAAGGTGAGAATGTCGTAGCTGGCCACCAGTTCTTTGTCTTGGTTGGTCACTTCAACATCCCATGCCACCACGCCCTGCCCTTGGCCGTTGGCGTCTTTTTTGTTTCGGTCAATTTTGCGTTTGCATGTCAGGCGGACCTGAATACTGTCACCCAAGCCCACTGGTTTCACAAAACGCAAGGTGTCCAAACCGTAGTTGGCCAAGACAGGACCAGGCTCTGCAACAACGAACAAGCCGGCAGCATCGGATAAGACCAAATACCCGTGCGCAATGCGCTTGCCAAAGGCAGAAGCTTTGGCAGCCTCATCGTCAAAGTGCATGTAGAACATGTCACCGGTTAGTTCACCAAAAGCTTTTACATCGGCTTCACCAATGACCTTTGAAGCAGTCAACAAAGACTCTCCAATTTGCAACTCTTCAAAATAACGTTTGAAAGGATGCGTGCCAGTTTCAATGACTTTGGCACCGCGTGCATATTCGCGTGTGATGGCAGTCAACATGGTGGGGGAGCCTTGCAGCGCAGCACGTTGCATCATGTGGGTCACAGCGCGTATGCCGCCCAACTCTTCACCGCCACCCGCACGGCCTGGACCACCATGTTTGAGCGAGGGCAAGGGTGATCCGTGACCTGTTGATTCGCCAGCAGACTCACGGTCCAATATATGCAAACGGCCGTGGTTGGCAGCCAAAAGTGGCACCAACTGCGCTGCCACATCGGGTGACTTGGTGATCAATGAACCGACCAAGCTGCCCTTGCCGCGTTTGGCCAAAGCCATGGCTTCTTCCATGCTGTCGTAGGGCATGAGCGTGCTGACCGGGCCGAAGGCTTCAATGTCGTGAACACTGTCGGTGCTCATGGGTTTTTGACACAGCAACAATGTCGGTTGGAAAAAGGCACCAAAGGCCACACCCTCGCCTACCAAGCTGAAATTGGCATCGCCACCGTAAACCAATTCAGCGCTTTGTCGCAGCAAAGCCACGCGCTCTGCCACGTCGGCTTGTTGCGACTTGGAGGCCAAGGCCCCCATCTTCACACCTTCAACTGATGGATCGCCCACAACCACTTTGGACAGGCGTGCTTTGATTCTTTCTGCCACAGCATCAAGGTGTTTGCGAGGCACAATAGCGCGGCGAATGGCGGTGCACTTCTGACCTGCTTTCACGGTCATTTCGCGCACCACTTCTTTGACGAACAAATCAAATTCTTCGTCATCGGGTGTAACGTCATCGGCCAAGATGGCGCAGTTCAAAGAGTCTGCTTCTGCGTTGAATGGAATGCTGTTGCGAACCACATTGGCGTTCACGCGCAACTTGGCAGCCGTATCAGCCGAGCCTGTGAAAGTGACCACATCGGCCACATCCAAACGATCTAGTAAATCACCGGTGCTGCCAATGACCAATTGCAATGCACCTTGGGGCAAGATGCCAGACTGGTCAATCATTCGAACCAAAGCTTCAGTCAAGTAGCTGGTAGCTGTGGCGGGCTTGCCAATACAAGGCATACCGGCCAAAAAGGTGGGTGCAAATTTTTCCAACAATCCCCACACAGGAAAATTAAAAGCATTGATATGAACTGCCACACCGCCGCGCGGCACCAAGATGTGTGTGCCGGCAAAGGTGTTTTTCTTGCCCAAAGAAGCAACAGGTCCCTCATGAATCAAATTGCCACTGGGCAATTCGCTGGCGGCCATGCCAGCGTAGGCAAACAAGGTTCCTGTGCCACCTTCAATGTCGACCCAAGAGTCAATGCGCGTGGCACCGGTGTGGGCTGAAATGGCATACAGCTCTTCTTTGCGTTCGCCCAAATACTTAGCCAATGCGCGCAGTGCAGCAGCACGTTGCTGAAAGTCCAAGGCAAGCATGCCATGAAGGCCCTTGGAACGGCCATATGCCAGCGCTTCAGCAAAGTCCAAAGACTCTGCATGGGCAAAGGCCACCTCTTTGCCATTGATGGCGCTGTGAAGGGCTTGTGCAGGTTGCTGGCCGACCCAACGGCCGGCGACAAAACTTTGAAGGATGGTGGTCATGACATAGTTGCCCTTGCAGGCTTGGATTCGCTTTGAAAAAGGAGCAGTGTTAAGACTGTTTAGGAATTAACCGACCGCTCAGACTGGAAATATTATGCATGTTTGCAGCTTTTATAGCGACCATTTAAATAAAGGGTTAACCCTTTATTTCACCAGCGCATCCGCTCTGACTTAGCATTTATTCAAAGACCTCAGTATCGACTTCAGAGTTGGCCTGTGCGCTGTAACGGTTTCCTTGAATCGTTTTTTCATTGATCAAGGCATCAAGCTTTGCGATCAAATCGGCACTTAACTTCACATTCGAAGCACCCAAGTCATCGCTCAAATGCGACACGCTGGTGGTACCAGGGATGGGAATGATGTGCGGCGCTTTGTGCAACAGCCACGCCAAGGCCAGTTGGGCAGGCGAGCACCCCGCTTCGTTGGCTAAATTTTGGTATGGCGCAAAGAGTCTGAAATTGGCTGCGTAATTTTCTGCTGTGAAACGCGGCATGGATTTTCGAATGTCTTTGGCATCCAAGGATTGAATGTCCAAGGGTCCACACAAGAACCCTCTTGCCACAGGACTGAATGCCACAAAAGTGGTACCCAATTCTTCGCAGGCTTTGAGTACCGCAATTTCTGGGTTGCGTGTCCACAATGAATATTCAGTTTGCACAGCAGTGATGGGGTGCACAGCATGCGCTTTGCGCAGGGTACTGGCTGAAATTTCAGATAAACCAATGCTTTGAATTTTGCCTTGACGCACTAAGTCACTGAGTGCGCCCACGCTGTCTTCAATCGGCACTTTTTTGTCCCAGCGGTGCAAATAGTACAAGTCGATGACATCGGTTTGCAAACGCTTCAAGGCATCCTCACAGGTCTTTCGAATGGTTTCGGGTCGGCCGTCTATTACTCTCACCAATTTGCCATCGCCATTCACATCCACACCCGTCATGCCGCACTTGCTGGCCAAGGTGAACTTCTGACGATGCGACTTGAGTACTTTGCCAACCAAGGTTTCGTTGGCGCTAAAGCCGTAGAGTGCTGCCGTATCAAAAAATGTGACTCCAGCGTCAAACGCTGTCAGCAAGACTCTTTCAGCTTGCGCTTCTGAAACGGGAGCGCCATAGGCATGGCTTAAATTCATGCAACCTAAACCGATTTCACTGACTTGGAATTGACCTAGTTTTCTATTTTTCATCATGCTGCCTTGTGTGAAGATTAATTCAAGCAAGCAAAAAACTCTGCTTGCTAGCGGACGAGGTGGATTTTCAATTCGCGTTAAGTTGCAACTCTAAATTGTGCAAAACTTTGTAGCATGGCAAAACTTGAGCAACGCTGGAGTTAGGCTCGCGGCCTTCTTTGATGGCCGCGAAGAACTCACGATCTTGCAACTCAATGCCATTCATGGACACATCCACGTTTGACACATCGATTTGCTCTTCCTTGCCTGTGAACAAGTCGTCGTAACGAGCAAGGTAAGTACCTGTGTCACCGATGTAGCGAAAGTAAGTACCTAGGGGACCATCGTTGTTGAACGACAAACTGAGGGTACAAATAGCGCCATTGGCAGCCTGCAACTGAATACTCATGTCCATGGCGATGCCCAGTGCCGGATGAATCGGTCCTTGTACAGCGTTGGCCTTCACAATGGGGCTACCGGCTTGATAGGCGAACAAATCGACTGTGTGGGCCGCATGGTGCCACAGCAGGTGATCCGTCCAACTACGCGCTTGCCCCAAGGCGTTCATGTTGGTGCGTCGAAAAAAGTAGGTTTGCACATCCATTTGCTGAATGTTGAACTTCTTTGCTTTGATTTGATGGTTAATCCACTGATGGCTGGGATTGAAACGACGTGTGTGACCACACATGGCCACTTTGCCAGTTTCTTTGGCAATGCGAACCACTTCTTCAGCATCCTTCCAACTGTCGGCAAGGGGGATTTCGACTTGAACGTGTTTACCCGCTTTCAAACAAGCGATGGACTGAGACGCATGCATTTGGGTGGGCGTGCACAAAATGACGGCATCGACTTCGGGTAAAGCCAGGCTGGCAGCCAAGTCAGTGGTGACATGCGCAATGCCGTATTTGCTCGCCACCTCTTTGGTTTTGTCCAGTTCACGACCGATCAAGGACACAACTTCAACATCAGCGATGTTCTGAATGCCATCCAAGTGCTTGATGCCGAAAGCGCCAGCGCCAGCTAGCGCAATCTTGATAGTTTTTGACATGCTGATTTTCCTTTGTTCAAAATTGATTTTCTAAAATCACATGCCCTACTGCCGTGTTGGATGCGGGAACATGGTAGAAGCGATTTTTGAGCACTGGCTTTGCGCCGCCATCCACATCATTCATGGCGCCACGGGCAATCAGCCACATCACCAGTTCAATGCCTTCGCTGCCGGCTTCGCGCACATAGTCCATGTGCGAAATGTCAGCGACAGCTTGAGGATCATCAATGAGTTTGTCTAAGAAGTTCTTATCAAACTTTTTGTTAATGAGTCCTGCACGCGCACCTTGAAGTTGATGGCTCATGCCGCCTGTGCCCCAAATGTGAACGTTGATATCTTGATCGAAAGTTTCTATGGCTTTGCGAATAGCTTTACCAAGGTTAAAGCAACGCTGACCACTGGGTACAGGGTACTGCACCACATTGACAGCAAAAGGAATGACCGGGCAAGGCCACTCAAACTTGTCGGCAGGTGGCTGACCACACATCAAAGACAAAGGCACTGTCAGACCATGGTCTACATCCATCTTGTTGACGATGGTGAGGTCAAAGTCTTGCTGAATAACCGAATGCGCAATGTGCGAGGCCAACTCTGGATGGCCTTTGACCACAGGGACTGGGCGCGGGCCCCAGCCTTCATCGGCAGGCTGAAATTGAGGTGCCGTGCCTATTGCAAAGGTTGGAATGAAGTCAAGACTGAAAGCTGTTGCGTGGTCGTTGTAGACCAAGAAAATCACATCAGGCTTGTTGTCCTTCATCCATTGTTGGCCGTACTCATAGCCTTGAAAAACTGGCTGCCAATAGGGCTCCTGAGTTTTTCCAAGGTCAAGGGCTGCACCAATGGCAGGGACGTGTGATGTGAAAACGGATGCTGTAATCTTGGCCATGATCAATTGACTTTCTTGGCCGCAGAGCCTTGAGGCTGGTTTTGCGCTTGTGCATCACCGTTTTCACCGAGGTAGCGATTGCCTTCGACTGAGCGACCGCCGCTGATCATCATGTTGCGATATTCCTCTTCCGTCATACCCGTCATGGAGCCAGCCATTTGCTGAAAGCTCTTACCATCGGTAGCACCAATTTTGGCCAAGAAGTAAATATTGCCACCGGTACGCATGCACCAATTCAAATCGCGGGCCATGACGGCTTTCTTTTGCTCTTCTGTCATGTCCCATTCATCTAGGTAAGCACGCTCATTGGCTTTGAATCGCTCTCGATTGTCGGCTTTCATTAGAGACATGCAAAACTGATTGAGCCAGTAGCCTTTGCGGCTTTGTTCGGCATCAAAAATGATGGTGCCAGGAACATCCAAATAGGGTTTATCAAGTGCCATTAAATTTTCTCCTCGGGCCAATACAAACGCATTGGATTATCGACCAGCAATTTCTGTTGTTGCTCAGGCGTGGTGGCAATGTGGGGAATGAAGTCCACCAACAAACCATCGTCGGGCATGTGTTTTTTTAAATTAGGGTGAGGCCAATCAGTGCCCCACAAGACACGGTCTGGAAACTCCTCAACAATGGCCTTGGCAAACGGCACAACATCTTGATAGGCATTTTGCTCGCCATTCAAGGCAGATGCCCCAGTGACCGACAATCGCTCGGGACAAGTCACCTTGCTCCACACATTGGGATGCTCCCGCATGAACTTTATGAACAATTGAAACTGCGGGCCATCCACGGGCAGCTTGACATCTGGCGTGCCCATGTGATCCACCACCACGATGGTTGGCAAGCCCGTAAAGAAGTCCCACAGTTCGGGTAAATCGACGGCTTCAAAGTAAATCACCACGTGCCAACCCAACTTGGCAATGCGGCCTGCAATTTCCATCAAAGCTTCTTTGGGTGTGAAATCGACCAAGCGCTTTACAAAATTGAATCGAACGCCGCGAATACCGGCTTCGTGCAAGGCTTGCAATTCTTCGTCGCTCACTGTAGGTTTGACGGAAGCCACACCCCTGGCCTTGCCGTTTGAATGAAGCAATGCATCAACCGTGGCGCTGTTGTCAGTACCGTGACAAGTGGCACCCACCACAATGTTGCGCGAAAAGCCTAAGTGATCGCGCAACGCATAAAGTTGGTGCTTGGAAGCGTCACAGGGTGTGTACTTGCGCTCTGGGGCATAAGGAAACTCAGCACCTGGGCCAAATACATGGCAGTGCGCATCGACAGCACCTGCAGGTAATTTAAATTGAGGCTTGCTGGGGCCGGCATACCAATCTAGCCAGCCAGGGGTTTTTTGAAATTCCATAAATGACTCAGGTTAAATATAAAAAAATAGGCCTCTTACCATCAATCGATGTACTTCAAACCCGCTTTGGCCAATGGTTCGCGCATGTTGTACATATCGAGTCCTAATACACCCGCTGATAATTTAGCGCGCTTTTCTCCTTCGTTGGCTTCACGTGCTTCCGCTGCGTCGGCTACTTTTTGAGCCCACTCTGCCGGTACAACCACCACACCATCGTCATCGGCCACAATGGCATCGCCAGGATTTACATTGACGCCTGCACAGACCACTGGAATGTTGACTGAACCCAAGGTCGACTTGATGGTGCCTTTGGCGCTGATGCCTTTGCTCCAAACAGGAAAACCCATGGCTGTAAGTTCACGAACATCTCGCACACCAGCATCAATGACCAAAGCTTTGGCACCTCGGGCCATGAAGGATGTAGCTAATAAATCGCCAAAAAAACCATCGCAGTTATCGGCACTGATGGCTGCAACCACAATGTCGCCTGGCTGAATTTGCTCTGCTACTACATGCATCATCCAGTTGTCGCCTGGGTGCAAGAGCACAGTGACAGCTGTGCCTGAAACAGGCGCACTACTGTAGATGGGACGCATGTATTTTTGCATCAAGCCCACACGGCCCATGGCTTCGTGCACTGTAGCCACACCAAAGCGGCCTAATTTTTCGACGGCAGCTTTGTCTGCACGGGTAATGTTTCTTTTCACAATTCCGAGTTCTGTCATGGCATTTCCAATCAAATAAATAACCCATTAATGGATGAGAATCCTTAGAGGCCTTTGG